>NZ_JAKSXU010000079.1:0-6448 GCF_022829325.1 Methylobacterium sp. J-092
TCTCGCGCGCAAGCTCGGCGCGGGCGGCGGGCGTCCACATCGGGGTTCCTGGGTGAGCGTCAGACACTCTCCCAACGCCCGCGATGCTCGCCGCTCACCCAATAGCTAAGCTGTTCTGCCCATTATGAAACGGGGTCTAACGCAGGCTCGCAAGATCCGTGATGACTTCACCAATAGCGAGCCGGCGGTCTACGGCCGAGATTACTTCCGGCCGGAGGATGCGCCGAAGTCTGGCCTAAAAAAGGATCTCGGCGGGTCCGCAACGGCGAAGCCGACCGGCGATCCCGACATGGACGCCGCGCTGAACAAACTGCGCGGCAACCTCGGCAACCGTACCCTCATCGACCAGGCACAGGCGGCCTCGAAGGCGCTGGCGGACGGAGCTCGCGGGCCGGACCGGAAGACGAACCCGATCGATACCAGCAAGGCCAAGGCAGAGCGGTCCGGCACAACCGAGACGGATCCCATTGAGACCTTCACGAACGCCTTGGAGAAGCAGGCGGCGGCGCTGAAAGCTGAGGCCGAGGCGTTCAACAAATCGAACACCGAGAAGGCAGTGGCGATTCAGCTCGCGAAGGCCAACGAGGTCGCCAGCCAGAACGGGAAGACGCTGACGGACGCGCAGACGGCCGCCATTGTGAAGGCTGCGACCGAGACCTCGAACTACAAGGACAAGCTCGCCGATCTGGAGCAGCTGCAGCGCCAAGCCGCCGACACCGCGAAGTTTTTCGGTAGCGCGCTCTCGGACGGATTCGCGGACGCCATCCTTGAAGGGAAGTCGTTCACCAATGTGCTGCAGGACATCGAGAAGCAGGTGGCCCGCTCGGCACTGCGCGCACTGGTGACTGGAGAAGGACCGCTCGCCGGCTTCCTCAACACTGCAGCGCCTGCCAGCGGAGGCGGCAGCTCCGTCGGAGGGCTAGCCGGTCTACTGAGCCGTGGCTTCGGAGCCGGCGGCGGTAGCGCTGACTCCGGTCTGCCCAACCTCAGCTTTGGCAGCTTCTTCCGAGCGAACGGCGGCCCGGTCACGGCTGGGCAGTCCTACACGGTGGGTGAGCGTGGGCGCGAGATGTTCGACCGTCTGCTGCGCACCGCATCCGCCTGGCAGTCCGGCGACCTCGCCGCGCGCACCGGACTGGACGGCCCCGACGAGTTTGGGCGCCTGGGGAAAAAGCTCGACGGCATGGCGACGACCCTCCAGCGCAACGAGGCGGAGTTGCGCGACGAGGTGAGCAACGGACGCGCCCTGCAGGAACGTCAGGTCATCATGCTGCACGAGCTGAACCACCGGGTGAAGAACACCCTCGCCACGGTGCAGGCGCTGGCGCGCCAGTCGGCCCGGGGCGGCGATACCTCGGGCGAGCGCCTGGAAGCTCGCATCCTCGCCCGGTCGAAGACCCATGACCTTTTGACCAATGACGACTGGTCGAGCGCGCTCCTGCGGGACGTGCTGGAAGGCGAGATCGGACCCTACCGGGGCGGCGACGCGCGCTTTGTCTTGACGGAACCCGACCTCGACGTACCGCCGCGTCATGTGCTCTCGCTCGGGATGATGGTACACGAATTCGTCACCAACGCCGCCAAGTACGGCGCGCTGTCGGTGCCCGGCGGCGAGGTACGCGTGGTTTGGGACGTGGTGAGGGGCGAATGCGGCACCCGCCGCCTCCGGATGTCATGGGCCGAGCATGGGAGGCCGCCGACCACTACCCCTAGTCGACGGGGCTTCGGCACCCGGCTGATCAACGTGCGCATCGAGCGCGAGCTCGTCGGCAATGTGACCCTGGACTTCGACCGGACTGGATTGCGCTGCGCCCTGGACGTACCGCTCCCCGTCGTCTCGGCGGCCTTCCTGAGTCCCGCGACCGCTTCGATGTAAAAGGAATGTTCGGGGGCGGTTGAAGAGCGGCCGAACACTTGCTGCCATCACCGGGATGGGCTTCAGCATGCGGAGAACGGCGACGCTTGTGGTCAAATCTGACCCTTGGTATCCAACGCGAGGGGCTGCTACCGACCCTTCACAACCCTTCGGAATGCTTGCTTCCCGGCGGCTTGGTGGAGGATGATCTACTTCTAGGTCGTCGGGGAGCAATAGGTAGCTCATCGCCCGGAAACAGACGCTCGGCCCAGCGCGCTGTCGCGCCGCCGTTTCCGTGGCTGTCAGTGCGAAAACAGTCGCCATGGGCCGAACGCGTGCGACGAGTCACGCGACCGATCCGCAGACCTGTTCTACTACGGCAGAGCGGCGATCGCGGCCCACTTAATGCGCGGGGTAATCGCCATCAGGTCGCCAAGTACTGAGCGCCTATCGCCTGCACCGCCTGCATGAAACGTTCGCGGGCAGCGGGATCGGCCCCGCCGAGATAGGTCTGTACAAGCGTGAGCAACGTCACGACCTGTTGATCCAGCATCAATGGACCGTAGAACTCTGATGCTGGCACGCCGAGGGCGTCAGCTATCCGGCGCAGGTTCCGTTTCATCGTCGCGTCGCCGTCCATCGCGATCTGGGCTCTAACATCGTCGCCCATGCGCGCTTCCTTCGCCCTATCTGGCTCTTCCGCGGACACGGGATGAGCTGTCTGACCCGCTGTTAGGACGACGGCCGCCCCTGATACACAACCACAAAACGAAATCTTTGTCATTTATGCAAGCACGGAGTACGGATTTGTCCGGCACAGTCCGGCTGCCCGCATACGAGATGGCAAGATGGATCGGCGGTTCCACAGTTCAGTGGCCACGTCCGGGGGGATCGGTGGGTCGCACGAGCGACTGCACGCTGCCCTCGAAGCCTCCTGCGTCGTCGGTACCTGGGATCTGGATCACGTGCGCCAGGTCATCGTCTACGACGTCGGTGCAGCGCAGCTGCTGACCGGAGATCCGGACCTCGCCGAGAAAGAGCTTACCGGGCCGATCTCTATTGCGGCTGTGCATCCTGCCGACCATGCTTGGCTGATTGATCATGTTGGAGAGGTAACCCGGGAGGGTGGCCTATTCCTGGTTGAGTACCGTGTCCTGGCTGACGACGGGGCCGTTCGATGGCTCCTCAGCCGTGGGCGCACCTATCTATCTGAAGCCGGGGACCCCTTGCGCACGTGCGGGATCCTGATCGACATCACCGAGATGCACGATGGCGATGACCGCTACGTCGTTAGCGGTTCGGGTGTAAGCGACGACCCGCTGGAGCGAGCGATTGATCTCGCCCTAGCACTCAAGAAGACACTCGGCCCCGACATGCCCGCTGGGGTTCGGGCAGCGACGGATTTACTATTGATCAGCCTAGGGCAGACGCTCGCCCGGATCGGACGTCATTGAGCGACTACCAACAGCAGACACAACCAGAGTCCGGGAAGGGTCGGAAGCTGAATGACCCGCTTGGGTGGAATTGAGACTGCCTGCTTTCAAATGCCGAGCCGTGGAAGCGGACATCGCCTTCCCGCACGACGCTCACCTGCACTGCGGGCTCGTCGCTGATATCGCGATCCCGGCCCCGTGGCTCCGAGCCGTGGGGATGCGAGGAGCGCGACGGATCGCTGTCCATCACCTCAACCTACCGCTCTCGCAGCTTCTCGCACTTGGCGCGTGGCAGTGTCGACCTGCTCGCTCGCACGGGCAATCGCATCCATACCGCTAGCGATCGTCGTCACCCCCTGAGCTGCCGTGTGCATGCTACCCGACATCTCACGGGTGACGGCCGACTGCTCCTCCACCGCCGCAGCAATCGCCGCAGACACCTCGTTCAGTGCTCGGATCGTGCTCTGGATCGAACCGATTGCGCTCACAGCCTCGCACGTAGCCGCCTGAGTAGCGGCAATTTGCATCCGGATCTCATTGGTCGCCTTGGCGGTCTGTGCGGCCAGAGCCTTCACCTCGGCAGCCACGACCGCGAAACCCTTGCCGGACACGCCGGCCCGCGCCGCCTCGATCGTCGCGTTGAGCGCCAGCAGGTTGGTCTGCGAGGCGATGCCCTGGATCATCGTGACCACGTCACCGATCTGCGCAGCCTGCTCGCTCAGGCCCTCGACGATGCCGGCAGTGTGGCGCGCCTGCTCGACCGCCTCGCTGGCCATGCGCGCGGCGTAGCTGACCTGTTGACTGATCTCGGAAACGGAGGCCGACAACTCCTCCGACCCCGAAGCCATGGCTTGGACGTCGCTGGAAACCTGGCCGATCGTTCCGACGGCATCGGCCGTCTGCCGCGTCACCGCCTCAACCGCGAAGCCAATCGCGTCGAGATCCGCACCGATCGCGCGTTGCGCCTCGACCCTGCGCTGCCGGTCCTGCACCTGTTCGGTGATGTCGGTAGCGAACTTGACGACCTTTAGCACCGTCCCGTTTGCGTCGGTAATCGGGTTGTAGGTCGCCCGGATCCAGACTTCACGGCCGCCCTTGGCGATGCGGCGAAACTCGCCAGCGGCAAACTCGCCCCCTTTCAACCGGTCCCAGAAGCCGCGATAGACCATGCCCGACCGCTCGACGTCATCCACGAACAGGCTGTGATGACGGCCCTGGCCTGGATCTCCCCAAGCCGGTAGCCGACCGCATCGAGGAAGTTCTGATTGGCGTCGAGGACTGTGCCGGTGGGGTCGAACGCGATGACGGCTTGCGAGCGGTGAAGGGCGGCGATCTGACCGTCGCTATCCAACGCGCGAAGCTTCTGTCCGGTGATGTCAGTGGCGATCTTGACGATTTTGGAAACACGACCGGACCGGTCTCGAACGGGGTTGTAGCTCGCCTGGATCCAGACCTGACGCCCGCCCTTGGCGATGCGCTTGAACTCGGCGGCCCTGTAGGTCCCGCAGCGCAGAGCATCCCAGAATGCGCGGTATTCGGCGCTGTCTCGGTCAGCCGGATCGATGAATAAGCTGTGATGCTGGCCCTGGATCTCGGCCAAGCTGTAGCCCATGGCGTCGAGAAAGTTGGGATTGGCGGTCAAGATGATCCCGTCCATCCGGAACTCGATGATCGCTTGCGACAAGCCGACTGCGTTCAGAGTCGCTTTAGCGTCGTTATTGCTCAGTGCGAACACGGCTCGGCCTATCAATTGATAAAATCGAAGCCAATTGATCATAAATTGGTTAAATACAGTTAAACAGCCTCCAGTCGACAATCACTTGTCCGAGATCGGGAGCGCTTTGTGAAATGGAAGACAGTCCGCGCCAACGTTCAAGACTGCCTAACCGCAGGTTGTATTTGCCTGCGCTTCATGCCGATCCGCCTTCGGATGGTCCGATTGACCAACAGCGTGGCCGCCGATCTCTGCTGGTGTGAAACGAATCCATACAGGATCGTGAACGAGTTGGATCACAGGCGGAACGTCCGCTTTCGGATGATAAGGTAAGGTACGGTTGCCACCTGTTGCGGACTTCGCAGGCGGGGACCAAGCGTCAGGTTTGAACCACTAGGCGACCGCCCTCTCCTCGCCCACGCCGCCCGCAGCCTTCAGGCATGCCTCGACCGCCCCGCGCAGCGACGAGACGTAGTCGTCGGCCCCGACCTCCTTGCCGGCTGCCGCGTCCCCTAGCACGCGCTCGCCCTCGGGCCACAGACCGACGAGCACCCGAACGCCGGGGGCACGTCGCCTCAGCCGCTCCATGAGGTAGCGCAGGTGCGCCGGGTTGCCCGTGATGTCGAGGTAGGAGATGCACACCATCGCTACGCCCGTGACGTCGAGGTTGCGCACCCGGTCGCGCGAGACGTCGCCGTGGGGCACCACCCGCGCGCCGAGGCCATGTTTGCGCAGCAACTGCGCCAGCATCGCCGAGGAGGCTTCGTCGAGGGGGCCGCGTCCGGCGACGCACAGCACCGGCGTCTCGCCACGCCACTCCTCGGGCAATCCTTCGCGTGTCGCCGCCTGGCCCGGCACCGCCTCAGCCTTAAAGTGGGTCCGCTCGGCCAGCGTCGGCGTCTCGTTCGGATTGACGGCCTTGCTGTCACCCTTGGGCTCGACGTCCTCATGGTTCTCGAAGTCCTCAACGAGGGAGCGGGAGGACGCTCGGATGTTCTCCAGCTGCGCCGGCGTGACCACGCCACGGGCATAGTCGTTGGCGGCGAGCTGGAGACCCTTCAACGCGACCTCGTCATAGTACGACGACAGGGAGCGTTCCTTCAGCATGGCCTCACCAAGGTCGCGTGCCTCGTCTGGGTCCCCGGCAAGCATGCGCTGGTAGAAGTTCTCGACCGGGGTCAGCGGCGGCCGGTCGCCGAGCAGGATGTCGAGGAACTCAAGGCTGTCGACGTGGCGGCCGAGCACGACGAGGCAGACGGTGAACGGTGTCGCCAGGATCAGGCCGATGGGCCCCCATAAGAAACCCCAGAACAGGGTCGAGACGATCACCGCAAACGGCGAGAGCCCGGTGGAGTGGCCGTAAAGCAGCGGTTCGATCACCTGCCCGAAGATCGGCTCGGCGATCAGGAACAGGGCCGCTGTGGCGATGACCATCGACCAGCCCGG
>NZ_JAKSXU010000081.1:0-19520 GCF_022829325.1 Methylobacterium sp. J-092
TCTCGCGCGCAAGCTCGGCGCGGGCGGCGGGCGTCCACATCGGGGTTCCTGGGTGAGCGTCAGACACTCTCCCAACGCCCGCGATGCTCGCCGCTCACCCAATAGCTAAGCTGTTCTGCCCATTATGAAACGGGGTCTAACACGCGGCGCCGAGCCGTGGCTGAGGTCATCAACACCTCGAGGGCATCCGTCATGGCGTAGATGAGCGGCAGAACACCCGAGTGCACGTCGGCTGTGAAGCGTTGAGTTGACTGGTCCCGCAGCCCTACGGGACGGCGATGAGCTCCTTGATTCGCGAGGCGAGCGCCTCCATGACGAACGGCTTCGTCAGAACGGCCATACCAGGGTCGAGGTGACCATTGCCGACCACGGCATTCTCGGCGTAGCCGGTGATGAACAGGACCTTCAGGCTCGGCCGGGTCACCCGTGCCGCGTCGGCCACTTGGCGACCGTTCATACCGCCGGGCAGGCCGACGTCCGTCACCAACAGGTCGATGCGCACGTTCGAGCGCAGGACCTTGAGACCGGCCGGCCCATCGGCCGCCTCGATGGCGGTGTAGCCGAGATCCTCCAACACTTCGGTGACCAGCATCCGAACGGTTGGCTCGTCATCGATGACGAGCACGGTCTGTCCCTGCTCGGCGCGTGGCGCGTCGCTTAACGAACCCATGGCATCGGCTTCCTCGGCCTCGCCGTAGTGGCGCGGGAGGTAGAGGCACATGGTCGTGCCGTCGCCGACCTCCGAGTAGATCCGGACGTGGCCTCCCGACTGCCGCACGAAGCCGTAGATCATCGAGAGGCCGAGGCCGGTGCCCTGACCGATAGGCTTGGTTGTGAAGAACGGATCAAAGGCGCGCTGGATTACCTCGGGCGTCATGCCTGTTCCTGTGTCCGAGACGCAGAGCGAAAGGTATTGGCCGGGGGGCAGGTCGCGTTCCTTCGCGGCCCGCTCATCAAGCCACTTGTTGGCGGTCTCGATGGTGATGCGGCCACCGTCAGGCATCGCATCACGGGCGTTGATGCAGAGGTTGAGCAGGGCATTCTCAAGCTGGGGCGGGTCAACCAGCGCCGGCCATAGCCCCGCCGCGCCAACCACCTCGACGTGGATGGCCGGGCCGACGGTGCGCCGGACAAGGTCCTCCATGCCGGCGACGAGACCGTTCACGTTGGTGGGCTTGGGGTCGAGGGTCTGGCGTCGCGAGAAGGCGAGGAGCCTGTGGGTCAGGGCCGCTGCCCGCTTCGAGGCGCCCTGCGCGGCGTTGATGTAGCGGTCGAGATCGGTCAGGCGCCCCTGGGCCATCCGGGTCTGGAGAAGCTCCAGGCTGCCTGAGATGCCGGCCAGCAGGTTGTTGAAGTCGTGGGCCAGGCCGCCGGTCAGTTGTCCGACCGCCTCCATCTTCTGCGATTGCCTGAGCGCCTCCTCCGTCGCCATCAACTCCTTTGTTCGATCCGCCACCCGCGCCTCAAGGGTGGCGTTCAGGGTCGCCAGTTCCTCGGCGTGGCGGCGGCGCTCGTCGATGTCGGTGTTGGTTCCGACCCAGCGAGCGATGGTCCCGTCCGTGGAACGGACCGGTTCGGCGCGCACCAGGAACCAGCGGTACGTGCCGTCCACACGCCGGATGCGGAACTCGGTCTCGTAAACCTTGCACGCCGCGAGCGAACGGGACCAGGCCTCGCCCGCCGTGGCCAAGTCGTCCGGGTGGATGATGCGGGTCCACTCGGCCATGCCGTCCAGGGTGCCGGGCTCGGCGCCGCTGTAGGCGTAGACCTGCTGGTTGAACCAGTAGAGATGACCGTCCGGACGCGCTGCCCAAACCTGGTTGGGGACGGCCTGGGCCATGACGCGGAACTGGTCCTCGCTCGCCCGTAGACGTTCTTCGGCGAGCCGGCGGCCGTGGATGTCCTCCACGACGCCGTACCAGCGGATGACCGCTCCGTCCGCGTCGTGGCGCGGATAGGCCCGGGCCCGCATCCAGCGGTATTCGCCGCGTCCGCCGACGTTGATGCGGTAATCCACGTCCACCGGCTCGCCCGAGGCGAGCGCGGCCCCGAACACCTCGAGGGTGGGCGGCACGTCGTCGGGGTGAAGGGCCTTGATCCAGCCCGCACCGTCCGGCTCGCCGGGGGCTTGGCCGGTGAGGTCGAGCCATCGCTTCGAGTAGGAGGTGATGTTGCCCTGCGGGTCGGCCGTCCAGGGCACTTGCGGGTTCAGCTCGACCGTGTGCCGGAAGTGGTCCTCGCTCTCGCGCAAGGCTTCCTGGGCCGCCCGCTGCTCGGAGATGTCGCGCGATGCGCCGGAGAAGCGTAGAGGCCGTCCTTGCCCGTCGGTCTCGATCTCACCCTTACGCGCGATCCAGCGCAACTCGCCCGTGTCCGCGCGTCGGATCCGGTAGGCGACGTCACGGGGCGGCGCGCCACTCGACCGGGTCTCCGCCGTCGAGACGAGATGGGCATCCTCGGGGATGACCAACTCCTCGAAGGCCCGCGATGGATAGCTGTCACGCACCGGAAGGCCGTAGAGACGACAAAATTCTGGTGATGGCCGCAGCGTGTTATCACCGACATCGACCGTAAACAGGCCGACGCCGCCGGCCTCCTGGGCCTGGCGCAGGCGCACCTCGGCCTCGCTCAACGCTTCCTCGCGATTTCGCCGCTCGCTCACGTCCCGGTAGAAGATCGCCATGCCATCGAGCGAGGGATAGGCTCGTACCTCCAGCCAGGCGTCATGGCCGTCCGGCCAGACGTAACGGTGCTCCAGCATCTCCGGGATCCGGTCCCGCATCACCCGCTTGTAGAGCTGCCCGATGGGCAGCTTCTCCGAGCCCGGATAGGCGTCCCAGTGCGGTCGGCTCACGATCTCGCTCGCCGGACGTCCCTCAAGGCGTAGGCCCTCCGCGTTGATCTGCAGGATCATGAAATCGTGGTCGAGGAGTACGAACCCCTCGGTCATGCCCTCCAGCACGCCGGAGGCCCGCGCCTCGCTGGCGCGAAGGGCCTCCTCGGTTCGGACCTTCGCGGTCGTCTCCGTGCAGATGCAGCACATCGCCGCGACCGCGCCGGCTTCGTCCCGAACGGGCGAGTACGAGAAGGTGAAGTAGGCCACCTCATCGTAGCCGCGCCTCCTCATCGTGAGTGGCAGGTTCTCCGCCCAGGTCGCCTCGCCCGCCATGGCGGCGTCGACCAGCGGCAGGAGATCCGACCAAATCTCGGACCAGATGTCCTGGAAGCGTTGTCCGAGGGCGGCCGGATGCTTGTCGCCCAGGATCGCGGAGTAGGCGTCGTTGTAAAGGAAGCCGAAATTAGGGCCCGAGGCCACGAACATCGGAAACTTGGAACCCAGCATCAGGCTCACGGCCGAGCGCAGCCACTGCGGCCATGCCTCGGGCCAGCCCAGCGGCGAGGCGGACCAATCATGAGCCCGCATCCGCGCACCCATGTGCCCGCCGCCCGAGAGGAAGGCGGGGTAGGGAGAAGTGGGACGCAGCGACATGCGGTCAGACGGGCTCGGCTATGCAGGAGCTGGCAGACGACCGTTCCGCACCGATGCATCGGGTGCGCGGCGTCGACCGTGTCAGGACACTGGCAGGTGACGAAGGCGAACGTGAGGCTGAGCGGGACATGACTCTTTCGGACCCGGCCCCTTTATCGCTGGCGACGGGACCGTAAGCCCAAGGTTCCAAGCGCTACGGCCCCTGTTTGTACATGGCTGTCCGCTCAGCGGCCGATCACCTTGCCCTCCAGCACGTCCAGAGCGGCAAACAGGGTCGTCGTCCCGTGTCGCTTGCATTTGTGGGCGCGCGTCGTCGGGTGGCCCGGCTTCATCGGCAATGGGGCCTGCGTGCGGGCGAGCGCCTGGATCTGGCTCTCCTCATCCTGAGCCTGTCGAAGGATCGTCGACCGAGAGGACGACGACATGAGCGGGCGGATCCCCTTGCCGCTGGTAGCCATCACCCGCGCGTCCGGGTCGTTCAGCGAAATCTGCCGGTCGGGAGCGGCTTCGACGAGCCTTTCCATCGCCTGCAGTTGAAGCACCCGAGAAAGCGAGCCTTCGCTGCATCGGTTGTTGCCGGATGGCTACGCTCGCGTCGCAACTCTGCATTCTACGCACGGGAAGGCCGCTTAGTCGGCGGTGGCATGCAATAAAGGCTGATCCAAAGACGGCGAGGTTTGGACTGCAGAATGACGACAGCTAGGCTTATCTGGGCGACCCATATCGCTGCCATCGCCGCCTCGCTCACCTACGGGTTGGCCGGAATCTCAGCGATGGCAGGCTCTTCGGCGCAACCTGGACAGACCGTGGGGCAGGCTCCCGGCGCGCCGTTGCCCGTCGGCCTTTACTTTATCGACACGTCGAGTTTCGGCTCGCGCGACATCACCCCGCGCGGTACCGACTCGAACATCAACCTGCCATCCTTCATCTGGGCGACACCGGCCGAGGTGGTCGGCGGGCGGCTGCAGTTCGTCGTGCTCCAGCCCATCACGGCGTCGAGCACGCGGGGTTCGGCCTACCAGAGCGGGTTCGGGCAAACGCTGCTTGCCGCCCAGGTCGCCTGGAAGCTCGGCAACAACCTCAACTTCAGCTACCTGCTCGGCGCGTACCTCCCGAGCGACACCAAGATCGTCATCCAGAACCCGGTCCTGCACCAACGGTTCGCCATCACCTACAATGGCGACGGGTGGAACCTGACGGGCAACTTCCTCTACGGCACCTTCTTCGACACGCGGTCTCCCACTGGCACGTTCTACCCGGACTTCCTCAATCTCGACCTCACCGCCACGAAGCATTTCGGCAAGTGGGAGGTCGGGCCGGTGGCCTTCGGGTCGACCGACCTACCGACCGGCAATCCCGCCTACGCCCGTCAAGGCCAGTTCGCCGTCGGCGCACTCGTCGGTTACAATTTCGGGCCGGTGAACCTGCAGGCCTACGTCACGCGGGACGTGGTCCAGCGCAACTACGCCGGCCTTGAGACGCGCGGCTGGCTGCGGGTCACGGTACCGATCTACCAGGACAAGGATGGGACCCCCGAGGCGAGCGCCGTCATACGCAAGTTTTGAGACTGTCTCGGACGCACGTGGTGATAGGGCCCCCCTCCTGCGATGGATGCACGAACGTTCCGAGCAGGATCCAGTATGTTTGAACGGATCGAAGCAGCCAGAACTCTGGGCCGGTGAAGCTTGGCGCGATCAAAAACCTGTGGGTCACGCTCCACCCGGTCGCGTCGTGAGGGCTGTTCTGCTGAGTACCAAGAAGCAGACCTTCTCGGGAGCGCCCTGGATCGACCCCTGCTCTCCGCTTTGCAATAACGGCGAGCCAAGGTCGATCCATACCTGATGCCCACAAAAAGGTCGGATATCCAACAGATCGTTCAGGTTGCTATCGACCCTTTATAGAAGGCGGGCACGTCCACACGCAGGCTGCTCGATGGCGCGAGGATTGATAACGGCGGGCAGCCGGCCTGTGTTCATTTAATGCGGGCCGATGAAGTTTATGTCACACTGAGTTAATGCCTGCCCAAGTTGTTGTGCTTTCAATCACGCGTCAAGTGGTGGAGTGCCATTCCGGCAAGTACGGCTACCCCAAGAGAAACTTTCATGTTTCCCTCAATAAAACTAAGTAGGCCATTGCGGTCCGCCAGATGACTCATAGTCTTGTTAGTCAATGCTGCACGTGCTCTGGAACGATTCTTTGGACGTGTGTGGACTGATACTTCGAACTCATCACCATGCTGAACAATATCGATACTGTTACGACCAAAGCCTGCGCTTGCCAAGCGCTCACGCGCCGACTGCGCTCCTTTGAGAGAACCGAAGTTGGCGGCAAGGGTATCTGACGACATTAAATCCTCCTACAATACTTACCTTAAACTCGGACCCTACGAGGATGGTTGCCTATCCTGATGACGATCGTATCGCATGCCGCCAAAGCGAGCTGGAGGCGTTCGCGAACAAGGATCACGTTCGTTTACAGATAGACCGCTCGTGTGTGTTTTAGACCCTACTATCAAGCTGCGGGAGCAAGGAACTTCCGCAGCTCGCTCAACTCTGATCGACTCGCCAGCAGGACGGCCGGTGGCTTTCCGGCAAAAAGACGCCCGCCGGTGACGACAACGTCGAACCGCGCGAGCGAGGGTCAACACCGCCCGACGGCGAGAGCGTAGCCGCGCAAAGGCCGTGTTCTCGGCATTCAGTCCGAGCTTCGTGGTGCGCTTTTCGAGCAACCCTACTAGAATAGACGCACCATCTCCTGGCGCCTACGCTGCAGGTGAAACTCGACTTGCTCGAACAAACCACTGCGGTTGTGAGATCGGCAGTTAGGGCAGGCGAGTTGATCCCTTAAGAGGTCCATGGCAGCTCTACGCGCGCGATAGCCATGGAAGGATGCAAGGTAGGTGTCGACCATCTGCTCAGCTTCGATGATGGCGCCGGGGCGATAGGAACCCGCAAGGCTGACAAGGCGACGGACCGTTTCGTGCAGGTGGTTCATACAAGGGAAAACCTGGCTCGATCCTGCGCCTGTTCCAGTAACGAACTGTCCTAACCCATCCTTCCAGTTTCACGACCCTTGGATGAGCGCAACACTGGGAAGATTTCATCGACAGATTAGTGGCGTAGAGGCGGCCAGTGCCGGTGCCCGAAACGTTGTTGGTTGTGCCCGGAACGACCCGATGATTGCGGCGCAGCAGGCCGGCAAGCCCAAGGAGACCGATCCAGCCGTAATCATGATGGTCGTCATGGTCGGATCTGGTGGGCGGGTTAGCCATTCCCGCATTGTTCGTTCCAGGATTGGTCGTCGTATTCTAGGCCAAGGCAGGGGTCGCAGCGGCCAGTGCGAGGGTCATCAAGAGCACAGGAATAAGACGCACGAGATTTATCCAGATTAGGGCTTAGCGTAGATAGAACACTGGCACGGTAATATTGTTCACGATCATCGCATTTTATGAAAATCTCGGTGTAATCTAGGATGTAATCTGGAGCCGTTGGCGCTCTTTTTTGAGCGGCCGTTCTGCATGGCACGGACGCACCGTCCCAGGTATTTCTGTAGCCCCCTCTGCGACGGAGGCAGAATTCGCCCTGCAACGGTTTTGGGGCCGTCGTGGTTCATGAAGCGATCGACGGAAAGCAGTGTTTTAGGGTGAACTGATGGAGACGACACGGTCTCAAGAGAGTGGCGAGATAGGGCACGTCGCTGGAGCGGATCAGGCGCTCGCTATAGCGGAGAGTGTCGCCACAGCCTTTGAGGAGGGCGGTGGCGAATTGAGCGGCATGAGCCGGGACGCGCTCGCTCGCGATCTCGCAGCCGTGCTCGAACCCCTCCTGATCACGTGTACCAATGCGGAGTGGATCGAGGCTATCAACGCCCGCTTGGCTCGATTGGAGGGTGAGACTGATAAGCCCGGACCACGGCTCGAGCGCTTCGCGTCGAACGGCATCGCTGAGTGTGCCAATCAGCCCACCCGGGCAGCGGACTGTGGTCGACCTAGGACCAAATTTGAATTCAGGCGCCGAAGCAGATGAAGAACGGCACCCGCCGCAGGCCTTGCTTCGAGGACGGTGCTGCGATCACTGGGTCAAAAGCAGGCGTCCGCCGATGTTGCCTACGCCACTCGGAACCGGAACATCGCTGGCCGAGTACATGGCGTTCATCGTGAGATTGGCACTGCTGGCGACCTTGAGCTGGCGCGATACGATCACCGTATAGGATGACAGGTCGGCTATGATACCGGCGGAGTCCACGGTCAGCTTTCCACGCGGCATGTAGATCGTGCCGAGCAGCTGGCGGGCATTGCCGCTGGAGATCTTGTGCTCGCGCAACAACGGAGCGGTGGGATCCTCGTAGATGAGGAGGCCTGACATCGCACCGTCCTTCGGAGCCGTCAGGTTGATGATGCTCTGGGGTGTGAAGTTGAGCGTCGTCTGCTGGCTCTTGAGGTAGATGCCGACATACGATCCGGTCAGCGTGGCGTTGCCATCAACGGTGAGGGGACCCGTGTCGATGACGTAGATGCCCTGCGCCAGCGTGGCCACGGCCCCCTTCGTGACCTTCAATCCGTTGCAGTACGTGCCCGGATAGAGCGTCTGCGAGGTGGTCACGACCGTGTTCGTGTACGTGCAGCTGGAGGACGGCGGCGGAGCTCGCCCAGCCAAGGGGTCCACCAAGCTGGGGCAACCGGATTTGGGCCCTGGAAGGGGCGGGATCGTGGTGCTCACGGAACTCCCACCCGCCGAGCAGATGCTGGTCGCCAAGATGGTGGCTTGGTTCTGGAGCGTGACGCCGCTTGCGCTCGTCGAGTCCGAGTAGACCGAGCACGTCGATGCAGTCATCGATGCGTGGTCCTGAACCGTTAACGTGCCGGCCGAACTTGGGTCGAGTGCCAGGACGCAAAGTCGCGTCTTACCCACGACGGACGCCTGCGCATGAACGCTGATTGTGGCGGTCGGTTTGCCGAGGAACTTGCCGAAGATCAGCGTCACCGTTTCCTGGGTTTGCGCGGAGACGCTCGTGCCATCGGCACCGACGCTGACCTGGACGGAGAAAGGCGTCCCGCTTACGGGCTGGGCGTCGGAGCGGATCTTCTGCTCGGTGACAGCTGTGACGGAGCCGCCGTTCGCTGCGGCGAGCTTCAGGGTGTTACCGCCCAAGATCACGCCGGCGTCGGTCGCCGACTGAAGTTGAACCTTCCGGTTTGCGAGGCGGGCAAAATCGATACCGCCGCCTGCGAGACCGAGCAGCACCACGGCGGTGAGACTGAAGATGACGGCGACGCCGCCGCAATGGTCGGCCTTGAACGCTTGGCCACGCGCGATGACGCTCCAGCCAGCAGCTCGGACACGACGAAAATCCATTCGGCCTCGACGTGGCATGCAATCCGATCCCGCGCCCAGGGAGGTCCGGCGCAGCAACTAGACTGCTGGATATGAAAGCCTTGCTAAGGGATAGTCAGAAATCCCAACCAGCATCTTATTCTTCAATACATCGTGACCAGCCCTGCTGCTTAATTAAAACTTAACCGCATAAGATCAAAAATTTAAACCCGCGAATTGCGACCCCGATGAGGATCACGCCCTCATAGCGCGTATTGATGCATGAGAAACTTCGAGAAAATCGGCCGCTTCATGTCTTTGGCCTGCGTCTTGATGGCTCTCTCGTCGCCAGCATTTGGTTGCTCGGCCGGAGACAAGACTGAAGATATTATCTACGGTTGCAACCAGTTCATCAAATTTGCCCGTAAAGGCTACTCACGCAACGATGCAGATACGATGCGGCATCTCGGCGAGTGTCTAGGAGCAGTTCGGACGATGCTTGCGACGGAGATCGCAGGTGACTTCATCTGTCCGTCGAACGAGGTCAAACTGATCGATGCTGTGACGGCCTTCTCGCTGTACGTCATCCAGCATCCCAGCGAGCTGACAGCTTTTTACGTCGTGCCGATGCGACAGGCCTTCCGGGCCGCCTATCCATGCCCCGGACGAAACCCGTAGAACGCTCCTCCTGATCGACCCGTCAAGGCTGTCTGCCATTGCTGGGCCTACGGACCAGTTCGCGCGCGAGATGTCTGCTTCGGGACGAAGAGCCAGGGTCCGCTTACCACCCCTAGCCGAAGTTGCCGGGCGGCCGAGCAATGACCGCTTATGGGAAGCGCCCATGCCGATCCAGGCGGCCGGGTTGGGTCGGGACCCGCCCGTCCGCTCGACGACCGAGTTGGGTCGACATCGGCCGGACCGCTCTACGGCCAGGATGGGTGAATTGTCACCGGTCTGCTTTCGGGAAGAGGCCAGTAGATCAGACGTCGTCGACCATAGATTTGGCAATTCGAGCGTCCCAGCCAGCCATCGCGATATCGGCGACCGCGTCCAACTCTTCCCAGCTCGCGCCATCACGGGCCAGGATCGACATGCCGTTCTGAACGGTCTGCACGAAGCGGGAAAGAGCGCGTACGTTGGTGGAGACCGGGAGCTCGCCCTCACCCATAGCCCTCTCCAGGCACGCCTGCAGGCTCTCCAGCGTACCGGCGCGTGCCGAGCGCACGAGATCGCCGAGTTCGGCGTGGCCCTCATTCCCGACCGAGGACAGTGTCACCATGCAGCCGCGCGGAATGTCGGTGACCGAGCCCGTCAAGGCCGCTGCAGAGTCCTTCAGAAAAGCCTCGACGGCCTCACGGGCCGTCCTCGCCGTCCGGAACCGCCCCCATACGAGCGCCTCGTAGGTGTGGACGTAGTGGCTTAGCGCCTCGGCATAGAG
Source organism: Methylobacterium sp. J-092 (assembly GCF_022829325.1). Lineage (NCBI taxonomy): Bacteria > Pseudomonadati > Pseudomonadota > Alphaproteobacteria > Hyphomicrobiales > Methylobacteriaceae > Methylobacterium > Methylobacterium sp. J-092. The sequence continues at coordinate 10,241 of NZ_JAKSXU010000081.1, forward strand.
CGCTTCCTTCGAACCAAAGGCGGCGTAGAGGCTCGGCGATCCGATCCCCATCGCCTCCGTAAGTTCGGTGATGGATGTTGCTTCGTAGCCTTTGCACCAGAACAGACGTGTCGCCTGGGCAAGCGCCGCCTCACGGTCGAACGCACGAGGGCGCCCACGACCTCGAACCTGGTGCGCTCCGGGGGGCTCTGGTCTCTGATCCGGTTTCTGCATCGTTGGATATATAAATCCCTTGACCCCAATCGCCAACTCTCCTAGCCATTTCTGTGTCGAACGATACAGAAAGGTCCGGCAATGCAGGAACTGGTTGGGAAGCGTGCCCTCGTCACGGGTGCCTCGCGCGGAATAGGTGCTGCCATCGCGGTCGCGCTCGCCGAGAAGGGCGCTGACGTGGCGATCACCTACGAGCGTTCGGCAGACCGTGCCGCGGAAGTGGTAAAATCGATCGAAAGCAAGGGCCGCAGGGCGGCTGCCATCCAGGCGGATTTTGCAGACCCTTCGGCGGTCAAACGGGCGGTGGCGGAAGCCGTCCAGGCGCTCGGGGGCTTGGACATTCTCGTTAACAATGCTGGGATCGCGCTCTACTCGACGTTTGCGGAGGTCAGCGTCGAGACGATCGATGCCCTGTTCGACGTCAACGTGCGGGGCCCCCTACTCGCGGCGCAGGCCGCCATTCCTCATCTCCCCGCAGGTGGGCGCATCGTGACGATCGGCTCCGCGGGTGCCGAACGCATCGTCGGCGACGCGGGTGCGATCTACTTCATGACGAAATCCGCCCTGCACTCCTTCACGCGCGGCCTGGCGCGCGAACTTGGATCGCGCGACATCACGGTCAATCTGGTCCAACCCGGGTCCACCGATACCGACATGAACCCGGCAAACGGCGAGTTCTCCGACTTTCAGCGTAGCCTCAGTCCGCTCGGCCGGTATGGAACGCCAGAGGACGTCGCCGCCGCCGTCACCTTCCTGGCGAGTCCTTCAGCCCGGCATGTCACCGGGGCCATCCTGAATGTGGACGGTGGACAGACGACGTAAGCGCGGGATTTCGGTGTAGCGCTGAGGTGGAGTGTCGTCGGTGTCGATTGCCCCACCTCATCGACCAACGACCTGGCAACAACGACCGCTTTCGGAATGTCCGGACAATTCTCTGCACGGCTCGTATGGGTCGGGACCCGCCGGTCTGCTCTACGATTGGCTTGAGGTCGAGATGGTTCGCTTCGGAGATGCAAACCGGCCGAAGCGGACAGGTTGAAACTGCGATTGAGGGCCTAGATCTGTCGCATCCCACCGTCGACGCACAGTTCGGCTCCTGCGACAAAGCTCGCCTCGTCGCTCAGAAGGAACAGCGTGGCCGCCGCCACCTCCTCAGGACGCGCCATGCGTCCCAGCGGGATCGGTACGATCAGTGCAGCTCGCTGTTCCTCAGGTACGCTCGCCATCATGGCGGTGTCAGTCGGGCCGGGGGCCACCACGTTCACGCGGATGCCCTGCGGGGCCAGTTCCGCTGTCCATGTGCGCGCGTAGGAGCGCAGCGCCGCCTTCGTCGCGCAGTAGGTCCCGTAGGGCGTGATGCCTGCGGCGTCGGCGATCGACCCCATTAGCACGACTGACCCACCCCGCTCCATCGCACTCAGCGCCGCTTGTAACCCGAGGACGGCCCCACGGACGTTGACCGCAAAGTGCCGGTCGAAATGCTCGGGCGTCGCGTCGCGCAGGGTCGCAGGTTCCGAAATGCCCGCGTTGAGGACCAGCGCGTCGATCCGGCCATGCGTTTCTCGTACCGTCGCCACGACGCGCTGCAAATCCTCCTGTAGGGCTGCGTCTGCAACAAGACCACGCGCACCCCGCCCGATCCTCGCGGCTGCTGCCTCGACCTCATCGGCGCGCCGCCCGGTGAAGACGACCGACGCGCCCTCGACCGCCAGCCGCTCGGCGACCGCGAGGCCGATGCCCTTCGCCCCGCCGACCACGAGCGCAACCTTGTCCACCATGCGAGCCATCGCGGCATCCCTTCATCTGCAACGGCACATGAGATACACGGCATATATCTGCTATCAAGAACGCACTTAGGTTAGCCTAGATATGGACGATGATACTGATCTCGATGTCCTGTCCGCGTGCGCTCTCGCTGATATGGCACGGGTCCGCCCAGTCCTGGACAAGATCGCCGATAAGTGGACAATCCTGATCCTCACGGTGCTCTGTCCGCGGCCGGCACGATTCAACGTGATCAAGCGGCGGCTCGATGGCATCACCCACAAGGCGCTGGCGGACGCACTTAAGCGGCTGGAGCGCAACGGCATGGTGACCCGGACGGTGCTACCGACCGCGCCCATCGGCGTCGAGTATGCGATCACCCCGCTTGGCCATTCACTGCGTCAACCCTTCGAGGCGCTCTGCGCGTGGGCACTCGACAACGGTGCGGCGATCGAGGCGGCCAACCACGAGCATGACAGCCTCAAAACGAAGACGTGAGAACGCGTCCCCTTTCGGTTCGCCGGATGTTGAGCCGCTACGTCTTATCAGGGTCGGTAGCCGAATGGCCGCTTGGGGTGGAGAGCAGTCTAGCTGCTTTTGAGCAGTGATGCCACGAAAACGGACCTCAGCTCGCGCCGAGAAAATCGACGGCTTTGGCCCATCTTGGGCGTTCGGTGATCAAGAACACGGTTAGGTCCCTTTAGGATCGACGTCGGGACTTTTTCATGCTTGCCAAAGGGAATTAGATTTAAGTGTCCAGCTCCTCGACTTCAGCGTCGAGAGGTTTCGAAACCGACAAGGCAGGTGTGCGACTCATCCGACCGTAGGTCCCTGCTTTCCCGAAGCATCCGGCAAGCGGAACTCTCTGGGACTTGCAAAGGGGGCGAAAGCTCCTCACAAGTCGGTTTCCCCAGCGGTCCATCGTTTGTCGAGATACGCCTTCAGGCGCTCGGCCGTCGGTCCGGACGAGGCCGGGTTCTGGCCGGTGATCAGCAGCCCGTCCCCGACTACGTACGGCTCCCAGTCGCCGGCCTTAGAGAACACACCGCCCGCCCGCTTGAGCTCGTCCTCGACGAGGAAGGGGACGATGGCGGTCAGGCCCACGGCCTCCTCCTCGGTGTTCGTGAAGCCGGTGACGGCCTTGCCCGCGACGAGCGGATTGCCGTCGGGCGCCTTGGCGTGGCGCAGCACGCCGGGGGCGTGGCAGACGAGGGCGACCGGCTTGCCGGCCCGGAGCGTCGTCTCGATCAGCCGGATCGAGGCGGGGTCCTCGGCCAGATCCCATAAGGGGCCATGCCCGCCGGGATAGGTCACCGCGTCGAAGCCCTCGTGGGTGACGCCGTCGAGGCGCCCTGTGTTCGACAAGGCGGCGCTGGCTTCGCCGTCCGCCTCGAAGCGTCGGGTCAGGTCGGTCTGGGCGTCCGGCTCGCTGCTCTTGGGATCGAGCGGCGGGCGGCCGCCCGCGGGCGAGACCAGCACCACCTCCGCACCGGCATCCCTGAACACGTAGTAGGGCGCGGCCAACTCCTCCAGCCAGAAGCCGGTCTTGCGCCCGGTGTCGCCGAGCCGGTCGTGCGAGGTCAGCACCATCAGGATCTTCATCGTCGGTCTCCGGGGTCGGTCTGAGGTCTCTCGTTCTGGATGCCGTCACCGACTTTGACGCTGATCAAGCGCAGAATCGGCATCGACGACGGGGCGTCAGGGACGCTGCGGGACCGCGCCCCCCGCCTTCGTAGGCCTCGAGCTCTTCCCGTAGATAGGATGCCGTGCGACTCGCCCGCGCCTGGGCGACCACTTCGGGACGGCCGGCCGCGACGACAATGCCACCCAGGTTTCCGGCACCGGGCCCCACGTCGATGACGTGATCGGCCCCCGCGACGACGCGCATGTCGTGCTCGACCATGACGACCGTGTTGCCCGCATCGACCAGGCCGTTGAGCTGGAGCATCAGGCGATCCACGTCGGTCGGGTGCAGCCCGGTCGTCGGCTCGTCGAGGACGTAGAGCGTGCCGCCGCGCTGGCCCCGCTGCAGCTCGGTGGCGAGCTTGATGCGCTGGGCCTCGCCGCCGGAAAGTTCGGTCGCCGGCTGGCCGAGGCGCAGGTAGCCGAGGCCGAGATCGCGCAGCACGGTGAGCGGGCGTAGCACGGATGGCTCGTCCGCGAAGGCAGCGCAGGCGCGTTCGACGGTGAGCCCGAGCACGTCCGCGATCGTCAGCCCGTTCCACGTCACCTCCAGGGTCGCGGGCGCATAGCGGGAACCGTGGCAGGTCGGGCAGGGGGCGTAGACGCTCGGCATGAACAGGAGTTCGACGCTGACGAACCCCTCGCCCTCGCAGGCCGAGCAGCGGCCCTTAGCGACGTTGAAGGAGAAGCGGCCGGCGTCGTAGCGGCGGCGCCGCGCCTCGGGGGTGGCGGCGAACAGCTTGCGGACGGCGTCGAACAGGCCGGTATAGGTCGCGAGGTTCGAGCGGGGCGTGCGCCCGATCGGCTTCTGGTCGACCTGGACCAAACGCCGGACCCCTTCCAGGCCGCCGACGATGCGCCCTTCCGTCGGGCCCGGCGCGTCGTCGAGGGGATCCTCCGGCTCGTCGTCGGTCTCGACGGGCCGTCCGAGGCGGTCGCCGACGAGTTCCAGCAGGGCTTGGCTCACGAGGCTCGACTTGCCGGAGCCGGAGATGCCGGTCACGGCGGTGAGGCATCCGAGCGGGAACGCGGCCGAGACCCCGCGCAGGTTGTTGCGGACGATCCCCTCCAGGCGCAGCCAGCCCGAGGGCTCGCGCCGCGGACGCCGCGGCGGCTTGACCAACCCGAACAGGTGCAGGCGCGTGCGCGACGCCTCCACATCGCGAAGACCTTCCGGCGGCCCGCTGTAGAGCACGGTGCCGCCGTGCTCGCCCGCCGCCGGGCCGACATCGACCAGCCAGTCGGCGCGGCGCATCGTGCCGATGTCGTGCTCGACGACGAACAGCGAATTGCCCGCGGCGAGCAGGCCCGCCAGCGCTTCGTGCATGGCGTCGCCGTCGGCGGGGTGCAGCCCGGCCGTGGGCTCGTCGAGCACGTAGGCCACGCCGAAGAGCTGCGAACGGAGCTGGGTGGCGAGGCGCAGGCGCTGCAGCTCGCCCGAGGACAGGGTCGTGGTGACCCGATCCAGCGACAGGTAGCTGAGACCCAGCTCCGCCAGCGTCCCGATCCGATCGACCAGGTCGGCGGCGAGGCGCTGGGCGGCGAGGCGCTTCTCGATGGAGAGGTTCGGCGTCGCGCGCACGTCCGGCGCCCCCGCATGGGCCGACGCGCCCGCAGCTGCGCGCCGGGCGCGATCCCGTCGGGCGGCTTCGCGGTCGAGGGTCTCCTGGGCGGCATCCTTGGCGGGGCGGTCGTCGGGCAGCCTGTCCTCGGCCGCCGGCCGCATCGCCTCGGCGAGCTGGAAGAGCGTCATGCGCGACAGCTCGCCGATGTCCAGCCCGGCGAAGGTGACCGAGAGCGCCTCCGGCTTCAGGCGCTTGCCGTGGCAGGCGGGGCAATCCTCGCTGACGAGGTAGCGCGCGGCGCGGCGGCGCATAAGGGCGCTCTGCGAGTTGGTGAAGGTGCCGAGCACGTGGCGGCGGGCGCTCGTGAACGTGCCCATGTAGCTCGGCTCCAGGCGACGCCGGCGGGCCGCCTGCGTCTGCTCCGGCGAGAGGCCGGCATAGACCGGCTCCTGCGGCTGGTCGTCGGTGAACAGGATCCAGTCGCGAACGGCCCGCGGCAGATCCTTCCAGGGCGTGTCGACGTCGATGCCTCGGCTGACCAGGATGTCGCGCAGGTTCTGCCCGCCCCAGGCCTGCGGCCAGGCAGCGACGGCTCGCTCGCGGATCGTCAGCGAAGGGTCGGGCACCATCGAGGCTTCCGTCGCCCGGTAGATCCGTCCGAGCCCGCCGCAGGACGGGCAGGCCCCATGGGGCGTGTTGGGCGAGAAGTCCTCCGCGTAGAGCATCGGCTGGCCCGGCGGATAGGTGCCGGCGCGCGAGTACATCATCCGCACGAGGCTCGACAGGGTGGTGACGCTGCCGACCGAGGAGCGGGCGCTGGGCGTGCCGCGCTGCTGCTGCAGGGCGACGGCGGGGGGCAGCCCCTCGATGGCGTCGACGTCGGGCACCCCGACCTGGTCGATCATCCGCCGCGCATAGGGTGCGACCGACTCGAAGTAGCGCCGCTGGGCCTCGGCATAGAGGGTGCCGAAGGCGAGTGAGGACTTGCCGGAGCCGGAGATGCCGGTGAACACCACGAGGGCGTCGCGCGGCAGCTCCACGTCGACGTCGCGCAGGTTGTGCTCGCGTGCGCCCTTCACCGTGACGTAGCCCGGCCGTCCCGCGCCGGATCGAGCAATCCTGGCCGGTTCTCTCGGCTTCGGCTGGTCCATGGTACATCCTCTCGACGCGTCAGCTCTTGGCGGGCACCGGGCGTTGCCGCGCCGACGAGGGGTTCAGGAGCGCGGGAACCACGCGCTAGTGCACAGACGCCGACGAATGGGCCACCGGCCTGTCCTCTAATTCGCTGCTGTGGCCTCGAAAACTTCGCTGCCTTGTGCACGTTTTGTCGGCGTCAGAGCACTAGTCGATCGCTCGGGATGCACGCAGGCGGTTCAAGCGAAATCCGCCGTTTTCATCCTCGGCAAGCGGGTAAGTTTTGCCAGATGGTGATTTCTTGGAAATTCAGGATATGGCCAAAGGAGCGTTTGCACGGCTTGGGTCGGAAAAGATCCCGTACACTCGGCTAGGAAACAGCCCCGGCAGCACAACCGCATTGCCAGTGAACGACAAACGTCTGTGGTGGGCCGCCTTGGGCGACGCTTGGAGGGCTGCGTTTTGATGGCCGCTGTATGCGGCGCGAAATCGCTCGCGCCGATGATGGAGAAGGCTGCTGCCGCCGGGGTAGAGGGCGGTAACGAGGTCCGTGGGCGTCTCACCGCGGCTGGCCCGGACGCCGGTGCTGCGTTCGGGCTGCATAATCAATCCAGCGTCGGACGCGAGGAGCCCCGACCGCGTCAAGGCCAGCAGCAGGAGGATTGCCGGCTCGTGGAAGGCCAACACCATCGGCCCGTAGTCCGGCCGGTGGACCTCGGAACAGCCGCCACGTCAGCCGCGTGAGCTTGGGGCTGAGGATGCCCGTTCCGATACGGGCGTGAAGCCCCCTCAAGAACACGTCGAAGAGGACAGTCAGCATCACGACCGCGCCGAACACTTGCTCCGAAGCGCGCATCCCGATCCGTTCTTTCCGGCTGCAGCGGATTTTCATGGGCCCTACAGCATGGGAAGCCGGCGTGGCCGGGAGCCGAGCGGGAATGCCGCGTCGATCCGGGCAAGTTCGGCTTCCGTCAGCTGCAGCGCGGCGGCGGCCGCGTTGTCGGCGACGTGCTCGGGGCTAGACGCCTTGGGGATCGTGAGCAACGACGGTCGCCGCACCAGGAAGCGGAGCGCCACTTGACGCGCGGTCGCGCCGTGGCTGGACGCGATCTCCCCCAAGACGCGGTACCCCGACGTGTACGGGCCGGGAAAGCTGCCATGGCCGAATGGGCTGTAAGCGACCGTGGCGATACCGTGCTCCTCACACCACGGCAGTACCGTGTGCTCGATGGCACGCTCTTGGAGGTGATAGAGGACCTGGTTGCAGGCTATCCGGCCCTCGCCACCGGCTTTCCAAGCGGCATTGAGGTCGGGCACGTCGAAGTTGCTCACCCCCCAGGACAGGATCTTGCCCTGCTCGCGAAGCCGCTCGAAGCCGGCGAAGGTGTCCTCCAGTGGGTGCGGACCGGGCCATTGCAGGAGGTAACAATCCAGCCTGTCGGTGCGCAGGCGCGCAAGCGATCGCTCGCAGGCCGCCACGGTCCCCGCGCGCGTCGCGTTGCTGGGGAGTACTTTGGAGACAAGGAAAACTTCCTCGCGCCGTTCAGCAATAGCCTCGCCGACCACGGTCTCGGCGTCGCCGTACATCTCGGCCGTGTCGATGTGGGTCATGCCGAGGTCGAGACCCCGCCGCAGGGTCGCGACAGCGGTGGGTCGGTGCGCGTCGTCAATGTACCAGGTTCCCTGGCCGATCACCGCAATCTCGCGTGGCACAGGACCGAACGGACGCCGCTCCATGATCTTCGGTCCCGACGGAGAAGGCGTTTGCTGCGCAGCGTCGACCGCGGCTTTCGGTTTCATTGGGCGGCTGCCTGTCGCGACGGTCCGCGTGCGCTCGCGAACAGCCTGATCACCTCCGGGTGGAAGGCCGGGATGTCGTCGGGTTTGCGACTGGTGACGAAGCCCTGATCGACGACGACCTCCTGATCCACCCACTCCGCCCCGGCGTTCTCGAGGTCGGTCATCAGCGACGGCCAGGAGGTCAGGCGCCGTCCGCGTGCGGCGTCCGCCTCGATGATGGTCCAGGGGCCATGGCAGATCGAGGCCATGGGCTTGCGGGCGTCGAAGAAGGCCTTCACGAACGCGATCGCCTCGGGCAGCGCGCGGAGCATGTCGGGGTTGATGACGCCACCCGGCAGCAGGAGCGCGTCAAAGTCCTCGGACCGGGCGCTGTCGAGGGGCATGTCCACCGGGAAGGTGTCGCCCCAATCCGTGAAGTTCCAGGCCTTCACCCGACCGTCCTTGGGCGACACGAGCCGGGTCTCGGCGCCTGCCTCGTCGACGGCCTTGCGCGGATCGGTCATCTCGATCTGCTCGAAGCCGTCCGTTACCAGGATCGCGACCTTCAGGTCGTCGAGGGTTTCAGAAGTCATGTTCCGCTCTCCGTTCGACAAGGATTGGATTCGGGACGGTCCTCACCGCCCGCTCGGACACTGCGGCCCGCTCGAGTAACGGGCGGGCCCTTTGAGGCGACGCCGGACCTGAACGGCTGAACGCTCAAATCGTAGTTCCTTCGGCCAGCATGAGCGCATTCCCGGCGTCGGTCTGTGATCCATGGGGCACCGGCCCCCGCTACCGAGGAAGCTTCGAGGCGAGCACGTCGATTTCCTGGATTGAAGGTGGCTCGGAGAACAGTTCGGACGCCTCTGCCTTCAGCGCCTGCGCGACGCCGCCGGAAAGATGGGCCTGCCGGCCCGCCTCGTCGGGGAAGGCGTCAAAGATTCCAAAGGTCGACAGTCCGATTCGAACGGCGAACTGATCGGCCCCCGCGAGGTGGTCCAAGGGTGAAGTTAGTGCACGGTGGGCCGCTCCGCCACGAGTAGCTTGGCCGGCGGAGCTGGTCGGGCGAGCGCAGCCGGCCAAGCGGAGAAGGCTGGCACGAACACCTCCAGTGCCGGCGGCCGGTATTTCAGCGAGGCATG
>NZ_JAKSXU010000090.1:0-9814 GCF_022829325.1 Methylobacterium sp. J-092
TCGCGCGCAAGCTCGGCGCGGGCGGCGGGCGTCCACATCGGGGTTCCTGGGTGAGCGTCAGACACTCTCCCAACGCCCGCGATGCTCGCCGCTCACCCAATAGCTAAGCTGTTCTGCCCATTATGAAACGGGGTCTAAGAAGGTCGCTGGACACGCGCAAATTTCGTCGCGGTCGGCCGTGCAGGCGGCGACCTCGACTTCGAGCTCCGCCTTCGCGGAACGCAGCATGGCTTCGACACGGTGGTGGTCGGTGACGTCCTGGACGGAGACGTGGAAGCCGTCGACCAGACCTGCGGCGTCCCGGCGCAGCAGGTATTGGATCTCGGCCATGCGGGGACTTCATCTGCGTGCGGCCATTCGAGGTCGAACAGGACGGGTTCCGCGCCTAGGGCCTTGTCCATGCGTGCCCGGCGCGGGCGTATCTTTCCGAACCCAAAAGTTTCCGGACGTCGCGTCCGACCACCTCGGAGGGTGGCGGGAAATACAAGTCCCTACGAGCCTCGTTGGCGAAACGGTAGACGGGGCCGGCGTCGATAAACACGATCAGCACCGGCAGCGTGTCGGCGGTCAGGCGGAGTTCGCGCTCGTTGGCTTCCGCGGGTAGTCCGGCATACTTGCGAACGGTAATGTCGTTGAAGAAGACCGCTACGTGATGGTTGCGGGACTCGCCTACCCAGTGCGCGCGCACGTCGAACCAGCGTCCGAACGCGGCGGCGTAATTCTTGAAATAGACCAGCTGACCGGTCGCGGCAACGCGACCGTAGCTGTCGAACCAGTGCCGCTCGAAGTCCAGAGCGAATGCGGCGCCCCACTGCCCGGCGAGGTCAGCGCCGGTCTGCCTCGTAAAGACCGGATTTGTTATATGAAAAGGTAGTAGACCGTGCGTCCATCCGTGCCGAAACGAAGCCCGAGTGAGGATCGCCTCTGCCCGGGGTTCGGCATGTCGCCAACCTTAACGGGCGTATCAATTCATGCCCACGAATAGCACGAAAGGAACGATGTCACGAACGTACGAACCCGTGACGACTTCAGACTGGTTCAAGCGGCGTAAGCCGGACTCAATCTGCATGAAGGCGCACCCCATCGCATCCGCCGAGGCAAGGTCCGAGTTCCCGGTCAGCTCCACCCGGGATTCGATCGCTACGGCTATACGCTGTATCACACGCATGAAACGATTTATGGCGGCGATAGACGCCCGGACGCAGTTGGTTCCGACAAGACGGCGTTAAGAACCTTGTGGTTAAGTACCTCGCGTTTTGACGGATGATATCCCGCGTAAGATATTCGGACGGCATACACCCGGCAACGATAAGTCTCAGGGTGCCCGCCCATGGTCCTGCAACCTAGTTTCGCACGACTGCTCCGCTCTGCACGTGCGTGGATCGCGCTTGGCATTCTCGCGCCGATTGGAATGCTCATCGTGTCCGCGTTGATGCTGCTAGAACTACAGCAGGACGCATGGGACAGGGTGGAAGTAACGTCGAAGAACCTCCTTCAGGTCATTGAGCGCGACATCAACAGGAACGTTGAAATCATCGATCTCACCCTCCAAGCCGTCCAGGAGAACCTGCGCACGCCCGGGATCGAAGCGGTGAGCCCGGAGATGCGACAGCTCGTCCTGTTCGACCGGGCGTCGACGGCCCGGGACATTGGCGTCCTGCTTGTCATCGACGAGCACGGCGCGATCGGCATTGACAGCGGCGCCTTACCGCCGCGCAAGGGCAACTATGCCGATCGCGAGTATTTCCGCATTCATAGGAAAAGTGCCGGCCTGGGGTTGCTCATTGGGCGGCCGCTTGTCTCACGCCTGACCGGCGAGCGAATGATACCCTTCAGCCGCCGCATCTCAAAGCCTGATGGATCCTTCGGTGGCGTCGTGCTCGGTACCTTGAAGCTCGACTACTTCAGCCACCTTTTCGAGCAGCTCGGACTCGGGCGCGATGGCGCGATCAACCTTTACCTGCGAGACGGCACGCGCATCATGCGCCATCCCTACGAAGGGACGGACATCGGGGAGAACATCTCCGACGCCCCCACGTTCAGGCGCTTTGCGAGCGAGCGTGCTGGCAGCTTCGTCGGCACTTCGGTGCGCGATGGGGTGGTACGACACTATGCATTCACCCAAGTAGGCGACCTGCCGCTCATACTGAACGTCGCCCTCGCCGCCAGGGACATCGAGGTGGGCTGGCGCGCCAAGGCGTCCGTCATCGGCATCGCGGTGCTGGTGCTGTGCGGCCTGACCGCCTTCCTCTCTCTCGCGTTCGGGCGGGAAATGCGTCGCCGCGACTCCTTGCAGGTCGAGCTCGCCAGATTGTCGTGCACCGACACCCTGACCGGCTTGGCGAACCGCCGCCGTTTCGACGAGGTGTTTGCAACGGCTCGGGACGGAGCCCTTCGGACCGGCAAGCCGCTGTCGCTGCTGGCTCTCGACGCGGACCACTTCAAGCGCATCAACGACCGGTACGGCCATTCGGTTGGCGACGAAGTGCTCAAGCGCCTTGCCGACTGTTTGTCGGCCAGCGTGCGTCGTCCCGACGACCTCGTGGCGCGTATCGGCGGCGAGGAGTTCGTGGTGCTGCTGCCCGATACCGATGCCGATGGCGCGAGGCGCCTCGCCGCCAGGGTCCACGAAGCAGTCTCGACCATGTCGATCGCGACTGCCGGTATCGGCGCTGGCGCGATCACGGTAAGCATCGGCCTTGCATCCGGGGCCACCGTCGCCGGCGAACCGCCCGAAGCGCTTTACCGAGCAGCGGATGCAGCCCTCTACGAAGCCAAGGCTAGAGGGCGCAATCAAACCCAATGCGCACGGGAAACCATCGCCTCCGTCCGAACGAGCAAAAGTTCGCTGCAGCGGATGCGAGCCTGATTGAGGGTGTGGCACACCTGAGATGGCATGATGGATCACAGGCGGATCTCATTCGAAACACCATCACGAACGGTTCGCGCGTGGTGCCACCGCCATGAGGAGCGTGCGGGTGCGGGATCGAAGGGCGCCGGGACGTCAGGGCAGCGCAGGGGGGGCTGCGCTGGTGCCTCGCCGCCTTGACCGCGGGCCAGGGCGGGCGACCCCAGAAGGCGTCAACGTGCGCCGTCGGACCGTACGTCTCTCCCAGGCGTTCCTCGCCGCTTGACGGCGGCGCCGGGGATCGGCGTTCGGGACGACTAACTTCCAACAAGTGGCGCTAGACGTCACTTCCGCTTGGGTTGTGTTTATTGTGGCTTGCAATCTCAGATATCAGATTACCCTCGCTGGATCTGTTGTGCTGGTCGCATCATTGCTTGCACTAAGTCCCGCACAGGCCAGCCTAACTAATGTAATTCGCATCGTGCTTCAGAAGGGGCGGCACTACGATCCCACCGACCTATTCTTGCGCATGGGCGATACGATCACCCTCATCAACAGCGACGAGACCGCCGTACATCACGCTTTCATCGACGCCGACCGGTTCGTGTTCGACGCAGGCGATCAGGAGCCGGGCATGCAGGCGACATTGATCCTAAGGGTACCTGGCGACTTCATCATTCAGTGCGGCATCCATCCGAAGATGAAACTCACGCTCCACGTGCAATAGCTCGCTACCGGGGCGCGTGCGTGACTTAGAGAAATTGTGATGGGTGCGATCAAGTGTCCTATCGGCCTTATTAAGCTAACTTAAATAGACGTCACATATGCGCTTTGCGTGCCATGGTGGCATTTGGAGATGTCTGCGGTGCCGCTCTTCGACGCCGACCTACGCGCCCTGATGGCAGCCCTCGACAGATCCCGTGCGCGGATCGAGTTCACCCCTGGCGGAACGGTACTGACTGCTAACACCCTGTTCCTCGATTTGATGGACTACACCCTCACGGAGGTGAAGGGACAGCATCACGCCCTGTTCGTCCCGGTCGCCGAACGTGAGAGCGATGCGTATCGGGCGTTCTGGGCCGCCCTGGGTCGCGGCGAAGCGCAGACTTGCGAGTTCCAGCGCGTCGCCAAGGGTGGTCGGAGCGTATGGATTCAGGCGACGTACAATCCCGTGCTCGACCGCGTCGGACGGGTCACCAAGGTCGTCAAATTCGCCACCGACATCACAGCACAAGTGTTGCGCACCATCGATCACGATGGACAGCTCGATGCCCTGCACCGGTCGCAGGCGGTGATCGAGTTCGCCCTTGACGGCACGATCCTGACCGCCAATCAGAACTTCCTTGACGCCGTTGGCTATCGCCTGGACGAGGTACAGGGATGCCACCACAGCCTGTTCGTCGATGTGGCAGAGCAGACCGGCGCGGCATACCGCGCCTTCTGGGAGCGCCTCGGGCAAGGCGAGTTCGCCAGCGGCGAGTTCCGACGTATCGCCAAGGGTGGTCGCGAGGTTTGGATCCAGGCGACCTACAACCCGATTCGCGATCGGGACGGCAAACCGGTGAAAGTGGTCAAATTCGCTACGGATGTTACGGCGCAGAAGCTGCAGACTACCGACGCGATGGGTCAGCTCGCCGCAGTCAACCGCTCGCAAGCGGTGATCCAATTCGCCCCTGACGGAACGGTGCTCGATGCCAACGCGAACTTTCTGAAGGCAGTTAGCTACCAGATCGAAGAGATCCGGGGCCGGCACCATTCCATGTTTGTCGAGCCCAGCTACGCCAAGTCACAAGATTATGTAGCTTTCTGGGATCGACTACGTGAGGGTAAGTTCGCGACCGGCATGTTCCAACGGTTCGACAAGAATGGCGGAAAAATCTGGATCCAGGCGAGCTACAACCCAATCTTCGACTCGAATGGTCGGCTGACCAAGATCGTCAAGTACGCTACCGACGTCACCGCCAACATGGAAGCTCGCTCGGTCGCCATAGCGGCCGCCGAGGAGACCATCGACAATGTTCAGGCCGTGACCGACGCCGCCGAGACTATGAATGCCGCCGCGCTGGAAATCTCGCGCAGCATGGCACAATCGAAGGCCGTCGTCGACGACATCCACGGACGCGCCGGCGAAGCCAATGCTGCCACGGAACGCCTGCAGGCTGCCGCCAGCGCGATGGACGGCGTCGGTGCTGTGATCGCAGGTATCGCCCAGCAGATCAATCTGCTGGCTTTGAACGCCACAATCGAGGCCGCACGGGCCGGCGCGGCTGGGAAGGGCTTCGCGGTCGTTGCGACTGAAGTGAAAGATTTGGCCGGTCAGGCGGCTGCAGCCACAACCCGGATCAGCGGAGAGGTTGCCGGCATGCAAGCCGTCTCGTCCGAGGTGGCGGCCAATCTGACGACCATCACCGCGGCGATCGATACGATCAGCGCTCACGTCGACGGGGTCAGTGGCTCGATGGACGAGCAGACGCGTGCGACGGGGGAAATCCTAACCAGCATGCGTCAGGCGGCCAGCGGTGTATCGAGCATCAGCACAAGCCTGGATAATTGGACCGTCGGCATGGAGGAGCGACGTAACGAGCGCCGAACCCGCGTTCTCTTACCGGCTAGCATCCACATGCCTGGCCGCGGTCCGATCACTTGCTCGATCCGCGATCTCTCGGACGGCGGCGCACGGCTCCATGTCCGCATGCACGCTCAGGTTCCGGACCGGTTCGATCTGACCATTGATGCTGACGGGCGACGGTTCAACTGCGAGATCCGGCACCGCTCCGGTACCAACATCAACGTACAATTTCGCTCAGCTATCCCCGATGGCATGATGCGCCTCGCGTGAGGTACAGCAAGTGCGGCCTTCTCGGTCTTTACTCGATGAATCAGGCCGCCCACTGCCCGCTCGTTCCTCCAGATTGTAAAAACCAAACCTGGCTTCCTCTTTTCCGGAACTTGGTCATGTCGCCTCTTGATGAAGCTCAACAGAGCGAAGCCGTGCGGCTCGCGGCGCTGCAGGATCTGCGCTTACTCGATACGCCAGCAAGCGAGAGCTTCGATCGCATCACCCGGATGGCAAGCCAGCTCTTCAACCTTCCAAGCGCGGCTGTATCGTTGACCGATCACGACCGGCAGTGGTTCAAGTCCCGCGTCGGCATCGATGTCGTTTCAATGCCGCGTGAGGGAGCGCCTTGTGCAGAAGTCACCAATACCCGCGATGTTCTCGTGCTCCCCGACATCGCACAAGACCCCGCGTACCGCGATACGCCCCTGGCACAGGCAGGCGCTCGCTTCTACGCAGGAGCCCCACTACTGACCCAAAACGGATTAGCCATCGGGGCGCTCTGCGTCACCGGTGCCGAACCCCGGCAGTTCTCGGCTGCCGATACGGAAATGCTGCGCGATATGGCTGCCATGGTGATGGCGCAGGTCGAGCTGCAGCACGCCCATGGCCGCATCGACCCTCTGAGCGGCTTTCCCAACCGAACCCAGATCGTCGAAGACCTGAACGATCTCGTCCTAACAGACCCAGCGGGTTCGCAGCGTCTGGTCGTCTTCGTGGATCTGGCCTCACCCGACGAGCTCAGCCACACAGCACGGGTGATGGGCGCGACATTCCTCGACGAACTCGTCCGAGAAGCCGCAGGGATCCTGCGCTTAGCCCTGGGGCCGGCGCGCACGGCTTACATGATCGGGGCCAGTCAGATCGCGTTCCTGGCACCGCGGGACGTCGTGGAAGAGGCTTATATCGGCCTACTCGCGTCAATGCTCGCCGCCATCCGAGCGAGGGCCAGCTCGCGCTTCGTCACCACGGTGGCGATTGGTGTGGCCCCCTTTACGCTCGGGGAGACGGACCCCAGTGACGTTCTCCGGCTTGCACATTGTGCTGCCGAAGACGCCCGCCTGACGGACACCAAAGTCAGCCTCTATTCGGCGATGCAAGACGCCGTGCATCGTCGCCGCTTCGATCTCCTGAATGGATTCGGGCAGGCTTTAGAGGAGGCGTCGCAGCTGCATCTAGTGTTCCAGCCTCGGGTCACCCTCGATACGGGACTTTGCCTCGGCGCCGAGGCGCTCCTGCGCTGGACCCACCCAAAGCTTGGCAGCGTTTCGCCTGCCGAGTTCATTCCTCTGATCGAACGAATGGCGCTCGCCAAGCCGACGACCGCCTGGGTACTTGACACAGCCTTGACCCAGCTCGCGGCCTGGCTGTCCCAGGACATGGATCTGGTGCTCTCGGTAAATGTCTCGGCTGGTAACCTGAAGGAGGCGGACTTCGTCGATCGTGTAGTAAGCGTCCTCGCTCGACACAGTGTTCCAGCATACCACCTTGAGCTTGAGATTACGGAAAGCGCCGTGATGGAGGATGCGGCTCATGCCTTGAAGCAGCTGCAGCGGCTCTCCTCCGCCGGTATCCGTCTTGCCATCGACGATTTTGGGACTGGTTACAGTTCCCTTTCCTACCTGCAGGCACTCCCTTTCGACGTCGTGAAGATCGATCGCTCCTTTATCGCCGGCTGTACAGGCGTTGCTCGGCAGCGAAACCTTGTGGCCACAATGATCACGCTGTCCCATGATCTCGGCTATCACGTCGTGGCCGAAGGTGTCGAGACTCAGGAAATAGCCGATCTGATGCTCAGCATGGGATGTGATGAGAGCCAGGGGTACTTCTTCGGACGCCCCATGACACCAGATGTATTCAAATCCTGGTACCACGCAAATCGCGATCAATCCACAAATATTGCCGCATAGCATGGTGGCCGATCATCCATTCCCAACGCAGATAAGAGGCGAGTGGGCACCAGCGTCGCCGAACTGTGCGCGCCATCCTTCGAGGAAGGTCGCAGCGCGCGGGAATAGCGCCTCGTACCGGCGGATCTGCGCGATGCTCCGCTCCGGGTGCTCGTTCCTGTCGCACAGCAGGGCCAGGACGACTAGTTGTGCCTTGATGGCGCGCCCTACGCGGAGCGCCAAATGGTAGCACCACTTCGACCGTCCGTGACATCAGACGAGGCCTGTTTGCGCCGCCCAAGCGACGGCGAGGGGATCCGGCAGCGGGCGCTCCAACGACGATGAGGCTTAGGCACCCTCCTCGAACCTTGCTGAATTCACCTAAGCGACCCTACGCCGATCGCACCAACAGGGCCGCCACGACGAAATGGACCGTCCGCGCCGATTTCCGTCCGTCGAACAGCGTCAGAAGGAACGGGAATACCGCATCCATCGCCGGCGACATCGCCAGCCCCGCCAGCACTTGGACCGGCAGCAGCACGAACAACACGATGGCGTAGGTCAGCTTCTGGATGACGTTGTAGCGCTTGGACTCGTCGCCCTCCGGGAAGCGCAAGGTCAGGTGTTCCCATACCGAGGCGCCGAAGCGGTGGACCTCGTCGCGTTGCGGGATGACGCGGAAGCGCAACTGACCGCTTAACAGGTCATACAACAGGTAGAGGACGCCGTTCAGGACGAAGGCCCAGGCAAAGAAGAAGTGCCAGCTGCGACCGCCGGTGAGATCCTGGTCGCTCGGAAGCGTCAGCCACGACGGGAAGCCACGGTCGGCCTGCTCGCCGTCGCTGCCTGTCGAAGAGCGGAGATAGCCGGTGGTATCGAATGTATGGCCCAGAACCGTCGTGGTGCCCTTCGGCGGGTCGTCCTCGTTCTGGGACATTGCCATGATGGGCTTGTCGAAGGTCGAAACCTTGCCCCAGTATAGGGCCGGATGGGCGTTGAAGATCTGCAGGCCGCTCATCAGGAGGACGGGCAGGCAGAGCGCGTTGATCTAGCGGGTGATTCGGATGAGGACGGGATGCCGGAACATCCAGCGTCGATGCTCGACCTCGCCCGTGTCGGGGGCGGAGCGCGTCAGATGGGTACGGGGCACGAGGGCGACGGGTCCTGGGAAGCGAGGGCGCGGCGGCCGGCCCAAGGGTTGAGCCGCCGCGTTCGTGAACG
Organism: Methylobacterium sp. J-092; assembly: GCF_022829325.1. NCBI lineage: Bacteria > Pseudomonadati > Pseudomonadota > Alphaproteobacteria > Hyphomicrobiales > Methylobacteriaceae > Methylobacterium > Methylobacterium sp. J-092. Next base: position 8,795 of record NZ_JAKSXU010000090.1, read on the forward strand.
GCCGCTTACATGCGGTTCATCATGCGCTTCTTCATCATCCGGCGCTTCATCATCTTCTTCCGCATCATGCGCTTCTTCATCATCATGCGTTCGCTGCCGCTCATGCGGACCTGGGTGATGCCGGCCGGGGCGGCCTGGAGGCCGTTCGGTCCCATCGGGGCGGCGGAAGCGGCGCCGGTTCCGAGGGCGAGACCGCCGAGGACCGAGGCGGCGAGCGCGAGGGTTGTGATCTTCATTCGTCGTCTCCTGTACGGGGAAGGGATCCCCAATCGCACGAGGAGGGAAGAGAGGAACTGCGTCGCAAGTTCCTGATTATACGGATAAAATATCGTCGGCCGATGGTGCTTGGGCATGACTTCTGGGGCGCCGAAGCAGGACCTCGCGCCGCGCCCAGGTCGGGCGTACGCGGTCCGGTACGGATGCTCGCACGGAAAGGTTTCATCCATACCCTGGAAAGGCGCGTTCGCTATCCCCGCGAGTGCGACTTACACGGCCTGCTGCGGCAAGCCATGAACTTGCCTGGCATGCGCCGGAGTTGCTTAGCGAAATCCGGTTTCAAGGCTTACGACACCCATGTGCCGGAACCCGCAGGGACGCGAATCGAGGGCTGACGATGCCTTGAAGCCTACACAAAGACGGTCCGCGTCGGCACACGTTCGTCCGTTGGGATCGTCCAGGTTCCTCGGACGGCCGGGGCAACCCGCTCCCGAGTGCAGGGTTGGCTCGGCGGAGGTGGATCCCGCATGGCCCGTCGCATCCTGATCACCGGCGCGAGCATCGCCGGAAACACGGCGGCCTGGTGGCTCGGCCGTCATGGCTTCGACGTCACCGTGGTCGAACGCACGCCCGAGTTCCGCGATGGGGGGCAGAACGTGGATGTCCGCGGCGTCGGTCGCGAGGTTCTGCGTCGCATGGGGCTGGAGCGGATTGCCCTGGAGGAAGGGACGCGCGAGGAGGGCACGGCCTGGGTGGAGGCTTCCGGAGGCGCCGCGGCGCGGTTCGACGTCGCCGGCTTCGAGG
>NZ_JAKSXU010000091.1:0-2844 GCF_022829325.1 Methylobacterium sp. J-092
TGCCGGCAGTTCTATGCGATCGACGACAAGGTGTCGGACGGCTTGTCTCGCACCGTGCGGCTTACCCTCGATCAAAGCCTTGGCCCAAAGCAGGCGCAGACCGCCGTGGATGATGAAGGCAAGCGTCTAGCGCAGGAAATCGCGGAGGTCGGCCCCGAGCGCTGGTGCGCCGATCAGCGGACCATCCTGAATACCGAGGGCGTCCGCGTTTTTCTGGACTGATCGCTTGGCGACCGCTGGTGCGGAACAGCGGAAGCAGGAAACATCGACTCACGTCAGCGTCCCCCGACTTGGAGCCCACCTGCCCGCTCAATCGCGTCGCAAGCCTCGCCAATGCCGTCATCGGCCGCGGCCCGGATGCGTAGTAACTGACACGCCGCGGCCACGTCATGACTGGCGAGCAGGCGTCCGAGCACTCGCGCGCCGCGGGCGGGGGTGAAGCGACGGCGCGACAGGCTGGTGCCCACGCCGAGGGCTTTGAGCCGGTGCGCCTCGTCGAAATGATTGAACGCCACCGGCACGATGAGCTGCGGTACACCAGCCCGGAGCCCCAACGCCACGGTGCCGATACCGCCGTGGTGGATCAAGGCAGCCGCGTGCGGCAGCAGTGCCGTGAGCGGAGCGTAGGGCACGTGGATCACATCTGGCAGCAGGTTCGATGGAGCCTGTCCAGTCTGAGGCGCCAGGAATACGCCCCGGCGGCCCATCCGCCGGCAGATCCGCATGGCCGTCTCGAAGAACGAGCGCCCCTGCCGCATGCCCGAACCGTAGGTAAAGACCAGCGGCGCCGACCCGGCACGCAGGAAGGCGACAAGGTCCTCCGGAAGCTCCGGGGTGTCGCCAAGTCGGTCGGCAGTTGGGAACCCGACCTGAAGGGCGTGGGCTGGCCAATCCGGCTGCGGCGGCGCGTACCAGCCGGGAAACATCAGGATGAGGGTCGGCGCAAGGTTCCACCAGTGGCGTAGCCGCTGCACCGGCGGCAGGCCGAGGGTGCCCCGGAAGGCGTTCAGAATGGGGAGTGCTGCGGGGCCAATCACGTAGCGGTCAGCTCCCCTGCCGATCCAATGGCGGAGCCTCGCCGGCAGGAGGCGCGGCAACGGCAAGCCAGGTAGGCGCGGCGGCGCATAACGGCTTTCCATTAGGAACGGCGTCACGTGGACCACCACGACGGGTAGCGCGAGTTTGTCCTGCGCAACGCGGGCGCCGAGACCGAGGGTGGAAGCGACCACGACGCTTCCGCTCGTCGCCTGTGCGGCGGCAAGCCAGCGATAGGTCGGCTCAGCCAGCGAGGCGACAGCCTCGAACATGGTCTGGACGCCGCGCCATGGGCGCCACAGGTTCGGTGTGCCGATGAGGCGATCGTACTCGGCTTGCGTGCACAGTGCATGGAACGAGAGCCCTGCTCGCACGGCTGAGGCCGCGAACGGAGCAGGCGCGGCGAGCGTTACCGCGTGACCGCGGAGCGCCAGCTCGACGCCGATCGCCACCATGGGAAGAACGTCACCATGGGTGCCAGCCGCTATGATTTGAACACGCACGCGAACTTAGGACCGAGGCTCTAGTCCGCCCACATCGCGATGAGCGAGAAGGAACTGGCGAGCGCGAAGGTGCCCGCCGCGAGGGACGCGATCAAGAACATAGGAAAAGCCTCGAACGCCGAACGGCGCTGCTTCCTCAACTCGGCAGGGCAAGCTCGGGTTCGGGGACCGACTGCTTGGTGGTTCCGAATTGACCGCGTTGTGCCAAGCCGTGAAGCCTTGGGCCGGATCGATCACGTGAAGGTCGGTGGTGCGGGGAACAGGAACCATTGGCACCGGCTTACAGCCTGCTCAAAGGTTATCCCATGCGTACGAAAATCCTGCTCGCCGCCTTCGCCGTAGCGACTGCTACCGCAGCGTACGGAGAGGAAGCGCGCCTCGACGTCCCAATCATGATTGCGGGCCAGATCGGCAAGGACGCCTGCCCAACACAGGGCCGCGTGACGGATCTGGCTGATCAGCCCGATGGAGCGATCCCAGTTCGAAGCGGCCCTGGCGAGAACGAGCCCTTCAGAGAGATCGACCGCCTTCGCGGCGCCCAACCGGTCCTGGTGTGCGAGCATCTCGGTGGATGGTCGGGCATCGTCTACGGCGCCGATACAACGAGCTGCCGCACCTACGCCGTCCTTCCAGTGAGCCAAGAGTATACCGGCCCCTGCCAGCGGGGATGGGTGTTATCGCGCTTTATTGGAGCCGGTAGTTCACGGTGACCGGTCGGCAAGTTCCAGATCATGGAAAAGATATAAAGCGGAGCCGTTTCGATCGGCCCGACGTTCCATGCGCATACTCTCAGTTGGATAGCATGATGCGCGCTCTCGCTCTCACCCTCGCTTTCGTCCTCACTGCCGCACCGGTGCTCGCCGCGTCTGAGTCGAAGCGCGGCAACGCAGACCTGAAGAAGTACTGCACCGGGGACGCGTTGAAGCTCTGCAGTGGCATCGACTCCGACGATCCCGCGATGGATGCGTGCTTCAAAAAGAACCGTGGCAACCTCACAGAGAACTGCCGCCGCGCGATCGACGCTTATGCAGGCTCGGGCGGGAAGTAGGAGGGCTGGATTGATCGGCCCCCACGAGGTGGTCCAAGGGTAAAGTTAGTGCACGGTGGGCCGCTCCGCCACGGGTAGCTTGGCCGGCGGAGCTGGTCTGGCAAGCGCAGCCGGCCAAGCGGAGAAGGCTGGCATGAACACCTCCGGGGCCGGCGGTCGGTATCCCAGAGAGGCATGCGGGCGCACGCCGTTGTAGTGACGTCGCCAGCTTTCGATGACGACCTGCGCTTCCCTGAGTGTGTAGAAGATCTCGCCGTT
>NZ_JAKSXU010000102.1:0-25602 GCF_022829325.1 Methylobacterium sp. J-092
ACCCAGCGCACGATCGAGGAGATCACCGGGCGGGTGGAGGAGAACGTGCAGAGCTTCCAGCAGATCGTGGCGTCGACCAACCAGCAGCAGATCGGCATCGAGCAGGTGATGGGCGCCCTGCAGAACATCCGACAGGCGAGCCAGCAGACCGCCGCCGGCACCCGCGAGGTCGAGGCGGCCTCGGCCAACCACACCGAGCTCGCAGGAGCCCTCATGGCCCTCGCCGAACGCTACCGGCATTGACCGGCGGGCGGACGCCGTGACCGACATCCGCCAGCTGCTGCTCGCGGCCTTCGAGGTCGAGCACCGCGAGCACATCGATGCGATCCGCGCGGCTCTAGGAACCGACGGCACCGGCCGCGCGCCCGACTGGAACGACATCTTCCGCCGGGCCCACAGCCTCAAGGGCGCCTCCCGGGCCGTCGACCTGCCGCCGGTCGAGGCGGTGGCGCATCGCCTGGAGAGCCTGTTCGAAAAGGTCTCGGCCGGCGCCGCCCTCGATCGCGAGGCCAGGAACGCGACCCATCTCGCCCTCGATCGCATCGAAGCCTACGTCGCCGGGATGAAGGCCGACCCGGACGTCGCGATGCCGGCCGACGCCATCGCGGCGCTCGACCGCTGCCTCGCGGGCGCCCGGGCACCGGACGCGACGAAACCCTCGCCGGCGGAGATCGAGCCGCCGGTCGAGGCCGAACCGCCGGTCTCGGCAAGACCGCCCGCCGAGCCGAAATCCGCCGCGCACTCCTCGCCCGCTGCGCCGCCGTCCGGCGTCGAGCCGCCCGCCGAGGCCGGCCCGGCCTTTCTGCGCGTGCCCGCCGACGCAGTCGAGGCGCTGACCCGGGCGAGCCACGAGCTCGCGAGCACGCTCGGCGTCGGATCCGCGATCTCCGACGGGCTCGCCCGGCTCGCGCGCCTGTCCGAAGACCTGCGGCGGCAGGCCGAGGCGTCGTTCGCGCGCGGTGCGGTGTCCAACCTCGCCCGGCTCCTGCGGCAGGAAGCCGGACGCGATGCCGGGTCGGACAGGGACGAAGCGGTCGGCCTCGCGGTGGAGGCCGTCCGCACCGAGATGCGCGGCGTCGAGGCGAGCCTCGCCGGCCTGGCACGGGAGGCGGCCGACCTGTCGCGCCGTCAGGTCGCGGCGGCCGGTGCCGTCGAGGGGGCGGCGGCCCGCGTCGGCCTTCAGGCCGAGCGCCTCGCCCTGGTGCCGGCCGAGACCGTGTTCGGAAGCTTCCCCCGCTCGCTCCGCGAGACCGCGCGCGAGCAGGGCCGCGAGATCGATCTCGCCGTCCGCGGCCTCGACCTGCCGGTCGACCGCGCGATGCTGCAGGCGCTCAAGGACCCGGTGCTGCACGCCTTGCGCAACGCGCTCAGCCACGGCGCGGAACCGCTCGACATCCGCCGGGCGGCGGGAAAGCCCGACGCGGCGGCGATCCTGTTCGAGGTCGCGATCCGCGGCGGCCGCCTCGTCGTGTCGGTGGCGGACGATGGCCCCGGCCCCGACCTCGCGGCGATCGAGGCGACGGCCCTGCGCCGCTTGCTGCTCCGCCCGGGGGATCCGACCGATCCGCAGGCCCTGCTCGCTCTGGTCTTCGAGCCGGGCTTCTCGACCGCCGCGGCGGTCGACGCCCTGTCCGGGCGCGGTTTCGGCCTCTCGGTGGTCGCCGACGCCGCCCGCGCGCTCCAGGGCAGCGTCCGGCTGGAGCCGCGCGAGCCCTGGGGCAGCATCCTCACCATCTCGGCGCCGCTCTCGGCGGCACGACGCGCGATGCTCCTCGTCGAGGCGGGTGGAGCGACCTACGCGCTGCCCAGCGCCGCGGTCGAGCGCCTGCTGCGCCTCGATCGGGCCGGCCTGCCGCAGGCGATGGGCCGCCCGGTGCTGCGCGTGCCCGGCGCGGGCGGCGCCGAGGAGACCTTCCCGATCGTCGCCCTGGCCGAGATCCTCGGCGGCCCTGCCTCCGCGAGCCCGCACCTGACCGCGATCCTGGTGCGGGCCGGCGGCCGCCGCTTCGCGCTGGCCGTCGACGCGCTCTACGACGTGCGCACCCTCCTCGTGCTGCCGGCGCCGCCGGTCGGCGCCGAGTCCGGGCTCGTCGCCGGCACCGTCATCCTGCCCGGCGACGTGCCCGCCCTGGTGCTCGATCCCGACGGGCTCGCCGCGCGGGTGGGTGCCGCCGGCGCGGCGGCGAGGCCGGTCGACGGGGTCGCAGATGCTGGCGGAACGTTGGCGGAGGCGCCACGTTCGAAACACCGCGCGACGATTCTCGTCGTCGACGATTCGATCACCACCCGCACCCTGGAGAAGGGCATCTTGGAAGCCGCCGGCTATCGCGTGGTCGTGTGCGTCGACGGCCAGGACGCCCTCGACCGCCTGCACGCCGACATCGAGGTGTTCGACCTCGTGCTCGCCGACGTGGAGATGCCGCGGCTCGACGGCTTCGGCCTGCTCGCCGCGATCCGCGCCGAGACGCGGTTCGCGCGCCTGCCGGTGGTGCTGATGACCTCGCGGGGCGACGCAGCCGACGTCGCCCGCGGCCTCGACCTCGGCGCCGACGCCTACCTCACCAAGCAGAAGTTCGACCAGCGCCAGCTCCTCGACACCATCGGGCAGCTGTTGTGAGCGAGCCGGTCCGCGTCATGCTGGTCGAGGACAGCCTGGTGGTGCGCGAGCTGCTGCGCCACATCCTCTCCCGCGATCCCCGCCTGGCCTGCGTCGCCGCCGTCGCATCGGGCGAGGAGGCCCTGTCGGCGATCGACAGCGTGCGGCCCGACGTGATCTCGATGGACATCCGCCTGCCCGGCATCGACGGGCTCGAGACCACCCGCCGCATCATGTCCGAGCACCCGACGCCGATCGTGGTGATCGCCGATTCGGTCGAGGATTCCTCGCTGCGCATCTCGATGAACGCCCTGCGGGCCGGCGCGCTGTCCGTGGTCGAGAAGCCGGTGGCGACGACCCATGCCGGCTACGACGCGGTCGCCGGCGAGATCTGCACCCAGCTGCGCATCATGGCGCAGGTCCCGGTGATCCGCCGCCGCCCGATCGGCACCGAGTGGCTCGGGCGCACCGCGGCGGCCGCGTCCGCACCCGCGGCGAACCTGCCGCCAACCGTCCTGGCGATCGCCGCCTCCACCGGCGGCCCGCCGGCGCTCGCCCGCGTGATCGGGGCGCTGCCCGAGACGTTCCCGCTGCCGGTGCTGGTGGTCCAGCACATGGGCGCGGCCTTCATGGACGGGTTCGCGACCTGGCTCGGCGGCGTGGTGCCGATGCCCGTCACGGTCGCCCGCGACGGCGAGCGGGCCGAGCCCGGCCGGGTCTACGTCGCCCCGGGCGACCGCCACCTGGAGCTGGGGCCGGGCCGGATCCTGCGCATCCTCGACAGCCTGCCGGTCTCCGGCCAGCGACCGGCGGCGACCGTGCTGTTCCGCTCGGTCGCGCGGCAGGCGGGCGCGACGGGGCTCGGCGTTCTGCTCACCGGCATGGGCGAGGACGGGGCGCTCGGCCTGCTCGACATGCATGCCGCCGGCGCGCAGACGGTGGCCGAGCACGAGAGCACGGCGGTCGTCTACGGCATGCCGGCGGCGGCCGTGCGCCTGAAGGCCGCCCGCGCCGTCCTGCCCCTCGACCGCGTCTCGGCCCATGTCCTCAAGCTCGCCATGCCCGGGGCCGGCTCGCAGGACCGGCCGGCATGAACGGCGCGGCCGGCACGGCGACGGAGGCCGCCCGGATCCTTCTGGTCGAGGATTCGGAGACGCAGGCGCTGGAGCTTCGCTTGCTGCTGGAGAGCCACGGCTTCCAGGTCGAGCGCTGCCCGACCGCGGAAGCCGCGCTCGACCACCTCAACCACGGCCTGCCCGACCTCGTCGTCGCCGACTACCACCTGCCGGGCATGAACGGCGACGAGCTGACGCGCCAGCTGCGCCTCTCGCTGCGCACCCGCGCCCTCCCCCTGCTGATGCTCACCGGCGCCCGCGACGGCGAGCGCCAGGGCCTCGAGAGCGGCGCCGACGCCTACGTCGCCAAGTCCGGCGACCGCGACCTGCTGATCCTGCGCATCCGCGCGCTCCTGCGCGAGCGCCTGGGCAGCGTGGCGCCCGGCAGCGCAGAGACCCCGTCGGCCGCCGCCTTCCGGCGCGGGCGCGTGCTGGTGATCGACGGCAGCGCCACCTACCGCACCTTCCTCGCAGGCCTGCTCGGCCAGGACGGCCACGCCGTCACCGCCAGCGCGGGGCCGGACGAGGCGCTCGCCGTCCTCGACGCCGAGGGCGAGGCGACGGCCTTCGACTGCGTCACCGTCGACCTGCTCGGCCCGGCCTTCGACGGCCTCGCCCTGTGCCGGGCCATCGACCAGCGCCGCGGCGTCCGGGTGGCCGGCGCCGGGTTCCACCTCGTCGGGGTCGCCGGCAGCAACCCCCCCAAGGATTTCCTCGTCCAGGCCTACGCCGCGGGCGCCGACGACGTGGTCTCGAAGTCCGATGCCGAGGTGCTGGCGCTGCGGGTGCGCGGCCTCGTGCGGCGCCGCTTCCTGGAGGAGGACGACCGCCGCATCGCCGGCGAGTTCGGCGCCCGGCAGCAGGCGGTCGAGCGCGCGCGCGCCGAGGCCGAGGCCGCGGAGGCGCGCGCTCGGCTGGCCGACGCCCTCGAGCGCGCCAACGACGACCTCGCGCTCGCCAACCGCAAGCTCACCGACGCGCAGGCCAAGCTCGTCCAGGCCGCCAAGATGGCCTCGCTCGGCGAGCTGGTCGCCGGCATCGCCCACGAGATCAACAACCCGCTGGCCTTCATCCTCGCGCATCAGGGCACCGTCGAGCGCGTGCTCGGCGAACTGCCGATGCCCGAATCCGACCCCGCGGCGCAGAAGGGCCTGGCCAAGGCGCGCGACCGCGTCGGTGCGATGCGCATGGGCCTGACCCGCATCCAGGACCTGGTCCTGAACCTGCGCAAGTTCTCGCGGCTCGACGAGGGCGAGCGCTCCCTGGTCAACGTGCCGGAGGCGATCGAGACGGTGCTGGCGCTGATCCAGCACAAGCTCGGCTCGCGCATCGCCGTCGAGCGCGACTTCGCGGGGCGCCCCGAGATCCATTGCACCCCGGCGCTGCTCAACCAGGTGGTGATGAACATCCTCGGCAACGCCGCCGACGCGATGCCCGAGGGCGGGCGGATCCGCGTCGTCACCGAGACCACGCCCGAGACCGACCTGATCCGGATCAGCGACACCGGCCCCGGCATCCCCGAGGACCTGCGCGAGAAGATCTTCGAGCCGTTCTTCACCACCAAGCCGGTCGGGGCCGGGACCGGGCTCGGCCTCGCGATTGCCTACAGCGTGGTTCAGGCGCATAGCGGCTCGCTCACGGTGGAGACGGCTCCCGGCGGCGGGGCCTGCTTCGTGATCGGGATTCCGAGGCAGACGGCGACCGTATGACCAGAGGCACGATCCTGGCCGTCGACGACGAGCCGGACATCCTGATCGCCCTCGAGGACCTGTTCGAGGACACCTACCGCATCGTCACGACGACGAAGCCGGCGGACGCCCTCGCCATCCTGCGCGACGATCCCGACATCGCCGTCGTCCTGTCCGACCAGCGCATGCCCGGCATGACCGGCGACGCGCTGCTGGCCGAGATGCGCGGGTTCCACGAAGCCCAGGCGATCCTGCTCACCGGGTACGCCGACATCACCGCCGTGATCGGCGCGCTGAACCGCGGCGGGATCAGCGGCTACGTCGCCAAGCCCTGGGACGCGGACCTTCTGCGCGGCACCGTGCGCAACGCCTTCGAGCGCCATGCGCTCGGGCGGGAGCTCGCCACCGAGCGGGCCCTGCTGCGCGGCCTGCTCGACCATTCCGAGGACGCGATCTCGTTCAAGGACGCGGCCGGGCGCTTCCTGCGCCTCAACGCCCGAAAGGCGGCGCTGCTCGGCCTCGACGTCGCGGGCTGCCTCGGCCGCAGCGAAGCCGAGCTGCCCGGGACGCGCGCCGCCGAGAGCGCCGAGGCCGACGCCGCCGCGATCCGCTCGGGCGAGGTTGGCGACGTCGTCTCCGCGGAAGGGCCGATCGGCGCCGAGCGCTGGAGCCACGTGGTCCGGGTCCCGATCCGCGGCCCCTCCGGCGCGATCGCGCATCTCGCCACGATCGAGCGCGACGTCACCGAGCAGAAGGGCTTCGAGGCCCGCCTGCGCCAGTCCGACAAGATGCAGGCGCTCGGCACCCTCGCCGGCGGCATCGCGCACGACTTCAACAACCTGCTGACCGCGATCCTCGGCAGCCTCGAGCTCGCCGCGCCGAAGGTTCATGAGCAGCCCCGCGTGCTGCGGCTGATCGAGAACGCGCGGGGCGCGGCCGAGCGCGGCGCCTCGCTGACCAAGCGCCTGCTGAGCTTCAGCCGCGCCAACGACCTGCGTGCCCGGCCGACCGACGTGAACGCCCTCGTCGAGGGCATGTCGGCGCTGCTCGGGCGCAGCCTCGGCGGGCTCGTCACCGTCGAGACCAGGCTCGGCAGCGATCTCGGCCCGGTTCAGGTCGACCCCGACCAGCTCGAGCTTGCGATCCTCAACCTCTGCATCAACGCCCGCGACGCCATGCGCGAGGGCGGCATGATCGTCATCGAGACGGCGGCGCTGACGATCGAGGACGATCCGGACGTGCGGAGCGGCGCCTATGTCGGCGTATCGGTGAGCGATGCCGGCGAAGGCATCCCGCCGGAGATCCTGGCGCGGGTCTGCGAGCCGTTCTTCACCACCAAGGCCGTCGGCCAGGGCACCGGCCTCGGCCTCGCGATGGTGTTCGGCCTCGCCCAGCAATCCCACGGCCGCCTGCGGATCGACAGCCGGGTCGGGCACGGCACCCGCGTCGACCTCGCCCTGCCGCGGGCCTCCGCGGCCGTCGTGGCGGACGAGGCCGACGTCGCGGTCGCGCCGGCGGCGGCACGTGCGGCGGCCATCCTGGTGGTGGACGACGACGCCGAGGTCCGGCACGTCACCGCCTCGTTCCTCAACGGGTTCGGTTACGACGAGATCGAGGCCTCGGACGGCGCGGCCGCGCTCGCGATGATGGAGCAGCGCCGCTTCGACCTCGTGGTCGCCGACCTCGCGATGCCCGGCATGACCGGCGTCGAGCTGGCGGCCGAGGTGCGGAGCCGCTGGTCCGAGGTCCCTGTGCTGATCCTGACGGGGCACGCGGAGGCGGTGGAGATCCCGCACGACCTGCCGGTGCTGACGAAGCCGTTCCAGTCGGCCGAGCTCGCCCGCCGCGTCTCCTTGCTGCTGGGCGACGCGCCCGGCACCTGACGCGTCGGCCCGGCCGTCCGTCCCGACGGAAACGCGTTCGAAGCGCGTCCGTCCCCGAGAAACGCCGGCCTCGACCGTATGCGCTCGCCGCATCGCGGTCGTCCCGGAACGAGCATCGCGCAACGGCCTCGGGCCAACGAAAAAGGCGGCCTCTCGGCCGCCTTTCTTCGAACTCGTGCTGTCGAGGCGCCGATCAGGCCGCTTCGCTCTCGCCGCCGAGCACCGGGCCCGAATCCTTGCCGCGGGCGCTGACGTCGCGGTCGACGAACTCGATCACGGCGAGCGGGGCGTTGTCGCCCTTGCGGAAGCCGGCCTTCATGATGCGGCAGTAGCCGCCCGGACGGGCCGTGTAGCGCGGGCCGAGCACCGTGAAGAGCTTCTTGACCATGTCGTGGTCGCGGATCTGCGACATGGCGAGACGGCGGGTGTGAACGCTGTCGATGCGGCCGAGCGAGATCAGCTTCTCGATGACCGGGCGCAGGTCCTTGGCCTTCGGCAGCGTGGTGATGATCTGCTCGTGCTTGATCAGCGCGGCGGACATGTTGGCGAACATCGCCTTGCGGTGCTCGGTGGTGCGGTTGAAACGACGACCGCGGAATCCGTGACGCATGTTGGCTCTCCTGGTTTTTGCGGTCGCCGTGCCACGGTACGACCGTCATCTTGAAGGCAAATAGGGAGTAGCGAGTAGCGAATAGAGTGCAGCGGAACCGGGGCGCCCTATGGACACCTCTATTCGCTACTCCTACTCGCCATTCGCCCTCAGTAGTGCTCCTCGAAGCGCTTGGCGAGATCCTCGATGTTCTCCGGCGGCCAGCCGGGGATGTCCATCCCGAGGTGCAGACCCATCCCGGCCAGCACTTCCTTGATCTCGTTGAGCGACTTGCGGCCGAAGTTCGGGGTGCGCAGCATCTCGCCCTCGGACTTCTGGATGAGGTCGCCGATGTAGACGATGTTGTCGTTCTTCAGGCAGTTCGCCGAACGCACCGAAAGCTCGAGCTCGTCGACCTTCTTGAGCAGCGCCGGGTTGAAGGGCAGCTGCGGCGCGAGCGGCGCGGCCTCCTCCTTGCGCGGATCCTCGAAGTTCACGAACACCTGGAGCTGGTCCTGGATGATGCGCGCGGCGTAGGCCAGCGCATCCTCTGGCGACACCGCACCGTTGGTCTCGACGGTCATCGTCAGCTTGTCCTTGTCGAGATCCTGGCCCTCGCGGGTTGTCTCGATGCGGTAGCTGACCTTGGTCACCGGCGAGAACAGCGCGTCCACCGGGATCAGGCCGATCGGCGCGTCCTCGGGGCGGTTGCGCTCGGCCGGCACGTAGCCCTTGCCGGTGGCGACCGTGAACTCCATCCGGATCTCGGCGCCGTCGTCCAGCGTGCAGATCACGAGGTCGGGGTTCAGGATCTGGATGTCGCCGACCGTGCCGATGTCGCCGGCGGTGACGAGGCCCGGGCCGGTCTTGCGCAGGGTCATGCGCTTCGGGGCGTCGGTCTGCGAGCGGATGGCGATCGTCTTGATGTTCAGGACGATGTCGGTGACGTCCTCGCGGACGCCCGGGATCGAGGAGAATTCATGCAGGACGCCGTCGATCTGGACCGAGGTCACGGCCGCGCCCTGGAGGGAGGACAGCAGCACCCGGCGCAGCGAGTTGCCGAGCGTCGTGCCGAAGCCGCGCTCCAACGGCTCGGCCACGACGGTGGCGACCCGCTTCGGGTCGTCGCCGGTCGAGACCTGCAGCTTGTTGGGCTTGATCAGCTCTTGCCAGTTCTTCTGAATGACCACGATCCTACCTCTCCTGACGCACGAACCCGCGACGTCCGGGTCCGCGCTTCGGCCGATCGACGCTGCCCCCAGCGTCGATCGGTCCCTAAAAGACTGCTCCGGGCCTACGCCTCGTCGGCGACCCAGAGATCCGGCACGAACCGGTATCCGTCCCCATCCCGCGACACGGTGCCGACGGCCGGGAATTCGAGATGCGAGCCGGCGATGCGGGTCCCGTCGGCCGCCAGATCCGCGAGGATCGCCTTGCGGGTCGCCCGCGCCTGGTCGCCGTCGACATCGAAGCCGACGCCCGCCTCGGGTTGCTTGAACTGGATCGCCGGCAGGTGCACCACATCGGTGAACACCAGGAGCGACTTGTCCCCCGAAACGATCCGGAAACCGCAATGGCCCGGCGTATGGCCGGGCAGGTGCACCGCGGTGATGCCCGGCAGGACTTCCCCGCCGGACTGCTCGCGCACCCGGGCGGCATAGGGTGCCAGCGCCTTGCGGGCGTTCTCGAAATACGGCTTTGCCCCGTCCGGTGCGGCGGCGAGCGCCGCATCGGGGAGCCAATACGCCGCCTCGTCCGAATGCAGCACGATCTCCGCGTTCGGGTAGGCGGCCTTCCCGTCGACCACCAGCCCACCGATATGGTCGGGATGGCAGTGCGTGACGAGAACGGTCTCGATCGCCTCGGGCGCCACGCCCGCGACAGCGAGCGCTGCGGGCACGCGACCCATGGTCGGCGGACCGAACGACCCGTAGCCGGAATCGATCAGCACCGGCTTGCGGCCGGGGCCCGTCAGCAGGAATGCGTTGAGCATCACCCGCGGCTCCTGCGTACGGAAGCCGGCGCGCTGCAGCGCGCCGGCTTCGTCCTTCGAGATGCCCGTGATGAGATCGAGGGAGCCCTGAAACCAGCCGTCGTTGAGCACGGTGAGCGTGATGTCACCGACGCTCCAGCGCTTGACGCCGGGAAGGATCTTCGTATCCGCCACGTGTGTCTCCGTCCGCCTCAGACGCGCCGACGCTTGCGCGGGCGGCAGCCGTTGTGCGGGATCGAGGTGACGTCACGGATCGAGGTCACGGTGAAGCCCGCGGCCTGGAGGGCGCGGAGCGCCGACTCGCGGCCCGAGCCGGGCCCGGAGACCTCGACCTCGAGGGTGCGCATACCGTGCTCGGCGGCCTTGCGGGCCGCGTCCTCGGCGGCGACCTGCGCGGCGTAGGGGGTCGACTTCCGCGAGCCCTTGAAGCCCATGGCGCCCGAGGAGGACCACGAGATCGTGTTGCCCTGCGCGTCGGTGATGGTGATCATCGTGTTGTTGAACGAGGCGGCGACGTGCGCCACGCCCGAGACGATGTTCTTGCGTTCGCGCCGGCGGACGCGGGTCGGTTCCTTGGCCATCTTTTCGATACCTGTCCTTCAAGCGCACCCGTAATTCCAGGTGCTCGGGATTCTCGTATGGGTTCGGTCGGCACATTTGCGGAGTGCCGCCCCGTCACGCCGGCTCCCGTCGAGGGAGATCCGGCACGATGCATGGGAGGCCGCGCCGCGCGCAGCCTCCGAATTCGTAGGCTTACTTCTTCTTGCCGGCGATCGGCTTGGACTTGCCCTTGCGGGTGCGCGCGTTGGTGTGCGTGCGCTGGCCGCGGACCGGCAGGTTGCGGCGATGGCGCAGGCCGCGGTAGCAGCCGAGGTCCATCAGGCGCTTGATGTTCATCGAGACGTCGCGGCGAAGGTCGCCCTCGACGAGGTAGTCGCGATCAATCGTCTCGCGGATCTGCAGCACCTCGGCGTCGGTGAGCTGGTTCACGCGGCGCTCGGCCGGGATACCGACCTTCTCCGTGATCTCCTCGGCCTTCTTCGCGCCGATGCCGTGGATGTACTGGAGCGCGATGACGACGCGCTTGTTGGTCGGGATGTTAACGCCGGCGATACGGGCCAAGGTCATGCTCCATGTGGCGTACGGGCGATCGCCCGGGCCGTCCTGTGGGAAAGCGTGCGTCCGGTGGAGGCCGGCCCCTGCACGCCCGTCAACGACAAATCGGCCCGCGGCCGCCCCTTGGAGGGCACCTCGGACCAACGGCTGTGCAGACGAAGACCGGCCTGCTAGCGCGGGCCGGCGGTGATGTCAACGGTTCGGCACGATAAGACGCCGCGCCGGGCCCGGCGGGCGCGCCCGGCGCGCTGCATCGTCCCCATCGTGTCACCTGGCGAACCGCAGGGGCGTGGGTGTCTTCGGGTCGACGTCAGAAGCGCTGGTTAAGCTGGCGGCAATACCCGCCGTTGTCGCGAAAGCCGGCCGGGCAGCGCCGCACGCACGCGCCGGCCACGAACTTCAGCGGCGGCCTGCACAGGCGGCCAGTCGTCCGTCGCTCGTACTGATACGATTGCGCCGGGCCGGCCCACGCCGCCATCGGCATCGCGCCGACCGTCAGGGTCAGCGCTGCGAGGATCGCCCGAGCCGCATGCGTCGACATGATCATGGGTCCCCGGAAGGATGGCTTCAGGACGCCACGCCTTCGCGATGCGACTCGAGGATCGCCATCAGCGAATCCGTCACCGCGTCGATCGGCGCCATGCCGTCTACGGTCTGCAGCATCCCGGCGCGCTCGTAATAGGCCGAGAGCGGGGCGGTCTGGATCCGGTAGGCCTCGAGACGCGAGGCGAACACCTCGGGGGTGTCGTCCTTCCGCACCGGCTGTCCGCGGGCGGCGGTCTCCTCCGCCCGTTTGGCGATGCGGCCGACCAAGACCTTCTCATCGACCTTGAACTCGATCACGGTCGAGAGATGCAGGCCCTTCTCGTCCAGCATCACGTCGAGGGCCTTGGCCTGCTCGACGGTGCGGGGAAAGCCGTCGAGGATGAACCCGCCGCGCGCATCCGCCTCCTCGATCCGGTCGGCGACGATGCCGACGACGATCGCGTCGGACACGAGGCCGCCGCTCTCCATCACTGCCTTCGCCTGGAGTCCGACCGGTGTTCCGGCAGCGACGGCCGCGCGCAGCATGTCGCCGGTGGAAAGCTGCGGGATGCCGAATCGCGCGACGATCCGCTCGGACTGTGTCCCCTTCCCCGCGCCGGGTGGTCCGAGCAGAATGATCCGCATGGGCGTTATCCTCGTCCGTGCCCGTCTCTCAGGGCTTCTTGGCGCGCGGCGACTCCGTGTCGGCGTCGTTCCCGCGTCGGCGTTGCTTGTAGCGGCTTCCGCCGGACGGGCGAGCGGGCAAATCGCTGTCCACTCGTCATTCCGGCGATTGTGTCTCTCGTGTCGCCGAGCCGGATCGCCCGACGTGCCGCTCAGCGCCGCCGCTGGGTCGTCGACGCACCGCGCAGCTTGGCCTTCTTGACGAGGCCCTCGTACTGGTGCGCCATCAGGTGCCCGTGGATCTGCGCCACGGTGTCCATCGTCACCGAGACGACGATGAGCAGCGACGTGCCGCCGAATCCGAGGCTGGCGGAGGCGTAGGAGGCGATGATCTCCGGCACTAGGCAGACGAAGGTCAGGTAGAGCGCGCCGATCAGGGTGATGCGCGTCAGCACCTTGTCGATGAACGCCGCGGTGCGCTCGCCGGGCCGGATGCCGGGGATGAAGCCGCCATGCTTCTTCAGATTGTCGGCGGTCTCCTGCGGGTTGAAGACCACCGCGGTGTAGAAGAACGCGAAGAAGATGATCAGCGCGGCGTAGAGCGCCATGTAGAGCGGACGGCCGTGGCCGAGATAGGTCGTGACCGTCGCCAGCACGCCGGTGCCCTGGTTGGCCGAGAAGCTCGCCACGGTGGCAGGCAGCAGCAGGAGCGACGAGGCGAAGATCGGCGGGATCACGCCCGAGGTGTTGAGCTTCAAGGGCAGGAACGACGTCTGGCCCTCGTACATCCGGTTGCCGACCTGGCGCTTGGGATAATTGATCAGCAGCCGGCGCTGGGCGCGCTCCATGAACACGATGAAGTAGACGAGGCCGATCGCGGCGACGCCGACGCCGAGGATTACCGCCGAGGACAGCGCGCCGGTGCGCGACAGCTCGAGCGCACCGATGATGGCGGTCGGCAGGTGGGCGACGATGCCGGCGAAGATGATCAGCGACGAGCCGTTGCCGATGCCGCGCGAGGTGATCTGCTCGCCGATCCACATCAGGAACAGCGTGCCGCCGGTGAGCGTGATCACGGTCGAGGCGAGGAAGAACGGGCCGGGATCGATCGCGGCGCTCGACCCCTGGAGGCCGACGGCGATGCCCCAGGACTGGACCAGCGCCAGCACCACCGTGAGGTAGCGGGTGTACTGGTTGATGACCTTGCGGCCGGACTCGCCCTCCTTCTTCAGCGTCTCGAGGCTCGGGATCACCGAGGTAAGCAGCTGGATGATGATCGAGGCCGAGATGTACGGCATGATGTTGAGCGCGAAGATCGCCATGCGCTCGACGGCACCGCCGGAGAACATGTTGAACAGCCCGAGCACGCCGCCGGCCTGCTGCTGGAAGTTGCGCGCGAACTGCTCCGGGTCGATGCCGGGGATCGGGATATAGGTCCCGAGCCGGAACACCACGAGCGCGCCGAGGGTGAACCAGATGCGCTTCTTGAGCTCATCCGCCTTCGCGATGGCACCGAAATTGAGGTTCGCGGCGAGCTGCTCGGCGGCTGAGGCCATGGCCTGTGTCCTGATGATGGGTCACGAGGGAGCCGCGGGGCATCCCTGAAAACGGGAGCGGCGGCCGCATGCGAGGTCGCACGGGCCGCCGCTCGAAGCTTCGACTTAAGGGGTCGCTCCCGGCGAGGCAACCGCGCTCAGGCGGTCGCTTCGCCCTTGCCGCCCAAGTCCTTGCCACCCTTGCCGCGGACCGAGACGCCGGCGCCGTAGGCGACGACGACGCTGCCGCCGGCCTTCTCGACCGCCTCGACCGCCGACTTCGACGCGCGAGTCACCTCGAAGGCGACCTTCGCGGTCAGCTCGCCGACGCCGAGCAGCTTCACGCCGTCGCGAAGACGAGCGATGATCCCGGCCTGCACGAGGGCCTCGACCGTCACGGTCGCGGTCTTGTCGAGCTTGCCGGCGTCGATCGCCTGCTGCACCCGGCCGAGATTCACCTCGTTGAGGTCGGTCGAGTAGAGGTTGTTGAAGCCGCGCTTCGGCAGGCGACGGTGAAGCGGCATCTGGCCGCCCTCGAAGCCCTTGATGGCCACGCCGGTCCGGGCCTTCTGACCCTTCACGCCGCGCCCTGCGGTCTTGCCCTTGCCGGAACCGATGCCTCGGCCGACGCGCATCCGGTTCTTGGTTGCGCCTTCGTTGTCGCGGATCTCGTTGAGCTTCATCGCGCCCTCCTCAAGCCGCGTCGTCGAGGACGCGCACGAGGTGCGCGACCTTTCGGATCATGCCGCGAACGGCGGGGGTGTCCTCGAGCTCGGAGACACGGTGAAGCTTGTTCAGCTTCAGGCCCACCAGCGTCTGGCGCTGGGAGGCCTCGCGGCGGATCGGGGAACCAATCTGCTCCACGCGGACAGTCTTGCTAGCCATGCTGCCCTCCCCTTACGCGACTGCGGCTTCGGACTGGTCGGACGGGTCCGAATCGGTGCGCCGCGCCTGGAGCGTGGACACCTTGAGACCGCGACGACCGGCGACCGAGCGCGGGCTGTCCTCGTTCTTCAGCGCCTCGAAGGTGGCGCGCACGAGGTTGTAGGGGTTCGAGGAGCCGAGGCTCTTGGCCACGACGTCCTGCATACCGAGCGTCTCGAACACGGCGCGCATCGGGCCGCCGGCGATGATGCCGGTGCCCTGCGGAGCCGCGCGGAGGATCACCTTGCCGGCGCCGTGACGGCCCTGCACGTCGTGGTGCAGCGTCCTGCCCTCACGGAGCGAGATGCGGACGAGGCCGCGCTTGGCGGCTTCGGTCGCCTTGCGGATCGCCTCGGGGACTTCGCGGGCCTTGCCGTGGCCGAAGCCGACGCGGCCCTTCTGGTCGCCGACGACGACGAGCGCGGCGAAGCCGAAGCGACGGCCGCCCTTCACCACCTTGGCGACGCGGTTGATGTGGACGAGCTTGTCCACGAACTCGCTGTCGCGCTCCTCGCGGTCGTCGCGGCGGCCGCGGCCACCGCCTTCACGTTCACGTGCCATGTTGCTTCCGTTTCATCTCACTGGCGCGGGCGGCGGGCCCGCTCGCTTGAATCGTCATCGCCGGAGGCGGACACGCCGCCTCCGCACCGCCGAGATTTAGAAGTCGAGGCCACCCTCGCGGGCGGCTTCGGCCAGAGCCTTGATCCGGCCGTGGTACTGGTAGCCCGAGCGGTCGAACACGACCTTCGAGACGCCGGCGGCCTTGGCGCGCTCGGCGACGAGCTTGCCCACCGCCGAGGCGGCGGCGACGTCGGCGCCGGTCTTCAGGTCGGCGCGCAAGCCCTTGTCGATCGACGAGGCGGCGGCGAGCGTGACGCCCGCCGCATCATCGATGACCTGGACGTAGATCTGCTTCGACGAGCGGAACACCGACAGGCGCGGCCGGCCGTTGGCGGAGGCGCGGAGCGCCCGGCGCACCCGCGCCTTGCGGCGATCGAGGGCTTCGAGTTTGCGTGACATGTCTCAGCCCCCTTACTTCTTCTTGCCTTCCTTGCGGAAGATGAACTCGCCGGCGTACTTCACGCCCTTGCCCTTGTAGGGCTCGGGACCGCGGTAGTCGCGGATCTCCGCGGCGACCTGGCCGACGACCTGGCGGTCGATGCCGGAGATCGTGATCTCCGTCGGCTTCGGCGTCACGATCGTGATGCCGGCCGGGATCTGGTACTCGATGTCGTGGCTGTACCCGAGCGAGAGCTTGAGCGCCTTGCCGGCCATCGCGGCGCGATAGCCGACGCCGGTGATCTCGAGCTTCTTCTCGAAGCCCTTGGACACGCCCTCGACGAGGTTCGCGACCTGGGCCCGCGAGGTGCCCCAGAGCGAACGCGCCGCCTTGGACTGGTCCTTCGGGGTCACCGTGATCGCGCCGTCCTCGAGCGCCACGTCGACCAGCGAAGGAACCACGAACTGCAGCTCGCCCTTCGAGCCCTTCATCTTCACCGTCTGACCCGTGACCGACGCGGTGACGCCGGCCGGAACGGGGACGGGCTTCTTGCCTACGCGAGACATCTGCCTCTCTCCTTATCCGGGGATCAGAACACCTTGCAGAGCACTTCGCCGCCGACGTTGCGCTCGCGCGCCTCGTGGTCGGCCATGACGCCCTGCGGGGTGGACACGATGGTGACGCCGAGACCGTCGGCGACGCGCGGCAGATCGCCGACGGCCGAGTAGACGCGGCGGCCGGGCTTCGACACGCGCTGGATCGAGCGGATGACGGGCTGGCCGTCGTAGTACTTCAGCTCGATCGCGAACTCCGTCCGGCCGTTGCCGAGTTCGGTGGTCGCGAAGTCGCGGATGTAGCCTTCCGACTTCAGCACGTTCAGGACGTTCGCGCGGAGGCGCGAGCCGGGCGTCGAGACGACGTTGCGACGGCGCATCTGGCCGTTGCGGATGCGAGTGAGCATATCGCCCACGGGATCGTTGACCATGGGTGCCTCCTTACCAGCTCGACTTGACGAGGCCCGGGATCAGGCCCCGGTTCCCGAGCTCGCGCAGCGCGATACGCGAGACGCCCATCTTGCGGTAATAGGCGCGCGGCCGGCCGGTGATCTCGCACCGGTTGCGCACGCGGGTCGGCGACGAGTTGCGGGGAAGCTCCGCGAGCTTGAGGCGCGCCTCGAAGCGCTCCTCCATCTCGAGGGACTCGTCGTTGGCGGTCGCGAGCAGGGCCTGGCGCTTCGCAGCGAAGCGCTTGACCAGCTCCTTCCGGTGGTTATTCTGTTCGACTGAACTCTTCTTTGCCATTGTCTATCCTCCGGTGTCCGCGTCTAGGTATCCCGAGGGACGCCTACTGCCGGAACGGGAATTGGAAGGCGGCGAGGAGAGCGCGGGCTTCCTCGTCGGTGGTGGCGGTGGTGGCGACGACGATGTCCATGCCCCAGGTCTGCTCGGCCTTGTCGTACGAGATCTCCGGGAACACGAGGTGCTCCTTGAGGCCGAGCGCGTAGTTGCCGCGGCCGTCGAACGACTTCGGGTTCAGGCCGCGGAAGTCGCGGACGCGCGGCAGCGCGATCGTGACGAGGCGATCCATGAACTCGTACATCTTCTGGCGGCGCAGGGTGACCTTGCAGCCGATCGGCATGCCCTCGCGGACCTTGAAGGTGGCGATCGGCTTGCGGGCCTTGGTGATGACCGGCTTCTGGCCGGCGATCAGCGCCAGGTCGCCGGCGGCGACGGTGGCCTTCTTCGAGTCCGCGGTGGACTCGCCGACGCCCATGTTGATGACGATCTTGTCGATCCGCGGAACCTGCATCGGGTTCTTGTAGCCGAACTGCTCGATGAGCTTCTGGCGGATGACCTCGTCATAGTGGGCGCGCAGGCGCGGGACGTAGGCGTCCTTGTTGGCCTCAGCCATCGATCTGATCCCCCGTGGTCTTGGCGAAGCGGACCTTGCGGCCGTCTTCGAGGATGCGGAAACCCACGCGGGTCGGCTTGCCGTTCGCGTCCTGCAACGCGAGGTTCGAGAGCTGGATCGCGGCCTCCTTGGAGATGATGCCGCCTTCCTGGTTCTGGCTCTGCTTCTGGTGCTTCTTGACCAGGTTGATCCCGCGGACGAGCGCCTTGTCGTCCTTCGGCATCACCTGGATGACCTCGCCGGAGCGACCGGAATCGCGACCGGTGAGGACGACGACGGTGTCGCCCTTCTTGATCTTGGCTGCCATCACAGCACCTCCGGAGCCAGCGAGATGATCTTCATGTGGTTGCGGGCGCGCAGCTCGCGCGGCACCGGCCCGAAGATGCGGGTCCCGATCGGCTCCTTCTGATTGTTGATCAGCACGGCCGCGTTCTTGTCGAAGCGGATCACCGAACCGTCGGGACGCTTCACTTCCTTGGCGGTCCGCACGACCACCGCCTTCATGACGTCGCCCTTCTTGACGCGGCCGCGCGGGATCGCCTCCTTGATGGACACGACGATGATGTCGCCCACGCCGGCATAGCGCCGCTTCGACCCGCCCAGCACCTTGATGCACATCACGCGACGCGCACCCGAGTTGTCGGCGACGTCCAGATTCGTCTGCATCTGGATCACAGGAGTGACCTTTCCTTGTTTCAGGCGGGTTTCCGCACACGGGCGGTATTGCCCGGCGGACGACGCCTGATGGGGATCTGATGTCCCCGGCTCATATGACAGACCGCGCTATCGGCGCTTATCCAGCGCCGGCGCGGTCACCGCGTACGAAGGGCGCGAACACCCCTCTCACTTGTCGCGAAGGGGTGCCCACTACACCACGGGGCGCAGGGGCGCAAGACTTTCCGTGCCGGCCCCGGCCTAATCCGTGCCGAGCTCCAGATCCTCGTGGCAGCCGTCCAGGGGTGGGGCGCCGGCACGCCCGGCGCGCTTCGGAGCATTCGACAGGCCAATGATTCGGCGGCCGATCCGGTTTCCGTTCTCCGAGGCTTCGGTCAGGACGTCTGCGACGGTGGCGCGGTCCACCGCATCGTCATGTCCGCCGGAGAGCGAAGCCTGGGACAGACGCCGAACCATCTCCTTGACGAAGGCGGCGCTCGCTCCCTCCGACAGCGCGACCGCGTCGTCGATGGCCCCCTCCTCGAAGCTCAGGGCGCCTCCGTAGAGGGCGATCAGCCGTGCGCGGCAGGCGGCGTCGGGATTCGCGATCTCGATGGCCTCGTCGACGCGTCCCGGACGCGACGCGAGGGCCTCCTCGATCTCCTCGGGCCGGTTGGTGGTCAGGAGGAAGAGGATGTCCGCATCGTCGCCCAGGCCGTCCATCTCGTTGAGCAGACGGTTCAACAGGACCTCCGTCTTCGGGCTGTTCATGCCCTCCCGCGAGCGCCCGACCAGATCCACGTCCTCCAGCACGACGATGCTCGGCTGCAGGGTGCGCGCAAGCAGCATGTACGCGGTCAGGTTCTGCACCTGCTCGGCGGTGATCAGGATCGTGGTCCGATCCGGGAGGTTCGAGGCGACGTACCGGATCACGTGGGTCTTCCCGGTGCCGGGCGGCCCATAAAGGAGCAGACCCTTCCGGATCGACTGCCCGAGGCGGCGCAGACCGGCGCGATGCCGGTCGAACGCGAAGACGTGGCGATCCAGGCGCGCCATCGTGGCGTCGTCGAGGATGATCGCCTCTCGGGCCACCGGCGACAGCTTATGGACGGACATCTCCGTACTCATGCCGGAATAGTCGGATCCACCCTCGAAGGAGAGGACCTTGCCGCGATACAGGATCGAATTCGCGCCCGCCTCTTGAATACGTTTTAGAAACGTGCGCGCGAACGCCTGAGCTTCGGATCCCGGCAGCGTTGCGATCTCGACCTGAGCGAACTTGCCCGACCTGAAGTTGGAATACTGCGACAGGAGCACCGCGACCGGCTGGCCGTCGACCTGGAACAACCAAAGGCCGGTGTTCAACGCCGGGAACGGTTCGCTCTCCCCGATGTCAACGTCGCGATACTGCAACGGCGTGATCGCGATGGCCTGATCATTGCCGCGGACCAGCAGGCCGGAGATCGTCAGCGGACGCTGTTCGTAGGGTTGGTGGACGCCCAACAGGATCGGGGCGTACGGGTTCACCTGTGCAAGCGTCTCTGCCTGCAGGTCCGGAAGCAGGTGAATGCCGAAGACACGCCTCGAACTAACGATCCCGTTCACGTCCTCGGCGCCGAAGAAGCCGAGGAGGGCTTCCCAAGCGCGATTGGCGTTTTTCAGCATGCGGCTCATCCTCGTTCAGAGGACCTTCCTCCCGTCAGCGACGCGCGACGGCCGGCTCCTCGTGAGGATTGTGCGACGAGGCCCCAAAAGCGCCACCGGCCGACTCGCCGGTCATGGGGAGATCGAGATTGATGGGTCGAACCCAAGCCGCGGTCGAATCGTCGAACGCTCGACACGGTTGGGCACCGACGTCGTTCTCGGATCAGATACGAAAAAACGGGCGCAGAATCCTGCGCCCGTCTCACGGTCCGTCCAAGACGATCAGGCGGCCGCGGGAGCCTCGGCCGACGCGGCTTCGCCCTCGACGAGCTTCCAGGTCTTGGTCTTGGAGAAGGGCCGGCACTCCTCGATGAACACCGTGGCCCCGACCTTGGCGGCGTTCGCCTCGTCATGGGCATGGTAGTTCTTCGAGCGGCGAACGGTCTTCTTCATCACCGGGTGGGTGAAGCGGCGCTCCACCTTCACGACGATGGTCTTCTCGCCCTTGTCGCTGACGACGACGCCCTGCAATACGCGCTTCGGCATGATGAAACTCCTCAGGCCGACGTCGCCTGCAGCGTCTTCTGACGCTGCAGGGTGCGGACGCGGGCGATGTCGCGACGGACTTCGCGGACGCGGGCGACGTTCTCGAGCTGGCCGGTGGCCCCCTGGAAGCGCAGGTTGAACTGCTCCTTCTTGAGGTTCAGCAGCTCGTCGCTCAGCTGGTCCGGCGACAGGGCGGCGAGATCCGACTGTCTCTGTGACGACTTCATGATCTGCCTCCCTTTAGTCGGCGATGCGTTGCACGACGCGCGTGCGGATGGGCAGCTTGGCGGCGCCCAGGCGGAGCGCCTCCTTCGCGATGTCCTCGGCGACACCGTCGACCTCGAACATGATGCGGCCCGGGTGGACGCGGGCGGCCCAGTACTCGGGCGCGCCCTTGCCGGAGCCCATGCGGACTTCGGTCGGCTTCGACGTGACCGGAACGTCGGGGAAGATCCGGATCCAGACCCGGCCCTGACGCTTCATCTCACGGGTGATCGCGCGGCGGGCCGCCTCGATCTGGCGCGCGGTGATGCGCTCGGGCTCCACCGCCTTCAGGCCGAACTGGCCGAAATTCAGGTCGAAGCCGCCCTTGGCCGCACCGGAGATGCGACCTTTGAACTGCTTACGAAACCGGGTCTTCTTGGGTTGCAACATGGCAGCCTCTCAACACCTTCCTTGGCTCGGGGGTCCGACGATCGCGCTTAGGCGTGATCGCGGCGACCGCGACCGCGGTCACCCTCGCCATCGCGCTCGCGACGACCGCCCGAACGGCCGCCCTCTTCCTGCGCCTTCTTATCCTGCGCCATCGGGTCGTGCTCGAGGATCTCGCCCTTGAACACCCAGACCTTGATGCCGCACGTTCCGTAGGTCGTGAACGCGGTGGCCGTGCCGTAGTCGACGTCGGCACGCAGCGTATGCAGGGGCACGCGGCCCTCGCGGTACCATTCCTGGCGGGCGATCTCGGCGCCGCCGAGACGGCCGGAGCAGTTGATCCGGATGCCCTCGGCCCCGAGGCGCATCGCCGACTGCACGGCGCGCTTCATGGCGCGACGGAAGGCTACGCGGCGCTCGAGCTGCTGCGCGATCGAGTCGGCCACCAGCACGGCGTCGATCTCGGGCTTCCGCACCTCGACGATGTTGATGGTCACGTCGGCCTTGGTCATCGTGTTGACCAGCTTGCGCAGCTTCTCGATGTCGGCGCCCTTCTTGCCGATCACCACGCCCGGACGGCCCGAGTGGATGGTGACGCGGCACTTCCGGTGCGGGCGCTCGATGACGATCTTGGAGACCGCCGCCTGCTTGAGCTGCTTCATGAGGGCGGCGCGGATCGCGACGTCCTCGTGCATCAGCTTGACGTATTCGGTCTTGCCGGCGAACCAGCGGGAATCCCAGGTCCGGTTGATGCCGAGCCGGAGACCGATCGGGTTGACTTTCTGACCCATCAGATTCTCCTCAGGCCGCTTCGGCGGTGCGGACTTCGCGAACCACGATGGTGAGGTTCGAGAAAGGCTTCAGGATGCGCGCGCCGCGGCCGCGGGCGCGGGCGTGGAAGCGCTTCAGGACCAGCGCCTTGCCCACGAAGGCCTGGGTGACGACGAGGTCGTCGACGTCCAGGTCGTGGTTGTTCTCGGCGTTGGCGATCGCGCTCTCGAGGCACTTCTTGACCTCGGTCGAGATGCGCTTGCGGGAGAACTCGAGGTCGGCGAGCGCCGACTCGACCTTCTTGCCGCGGATCATCTGCGCGACGAGGTTGAGCTTCTGGGGCGAGACACGGAGCATCCGTGCCACGGCCTTGGCCTCGTTCTCGGGCAGCGCGCGGGGGGTGGCTTGCTTGCCCATGTCAGCGCCTCTTCGCCTTCTTGTCGGCCGCGTGGCCGTGGAAGGTGCGGGTCGGCGAGAACTCGCCGAACTTGTGACCGACCATTTCCTCGGAGACGTAGACCGGGATGTGCTTTTGCCCATTGTGCACACCGAAGGTGAGCCCGATGAACTGCGGCAGGATGGTGGAGCGACGGCTCCAGATCTTGATGACCTCGTTCCGGCTCGACCCGCGAGCCGCCTCGGCCTTCTTGAAGAGGTAGCCGTCGACGAACGGCCCCTTCCAGAGTGAGCGTGCCATGATGGTTACTTCTTGCGGTTGTGGCGGCTGGACAGGATGAAGACGTCGGTCCGCTTGTTCGAGCGGGTCTTCTTCCCCTTGGTCGGCACGCCCCAGGGCGTCACCGGGTTACGGCCGCCCGAGGTGCGTCCCTCGCCGCCGCCGTGCGGGTGGTCGACCGGGTTCATGGCCACGCCGCGGACGTGCGGACGCTTGCCGAGCCACCGGTTGCGCCCGGCCTTGCCGAGCGAGATGTTCATGTGGTCCGGGTTCGAGACCGCACCCACCGTCGCGTAGCACTGGCCGTGGACCAGGCGCTGCTCGCCGGAGTTCAGGCGGAGCGTCACGTAGCCCTGGTCGCGCCCGACGATCTGAGCGTAGTTGCCGGCGGAGCGGGCGACGGCGCCGCCCTTGCCGATCTTCAGCTCGATGTTGTGCACGATCGTGCCCACCGGCATGCCGCCGATCGGCCCGGCATTGCCCGGCTTGATGTCGACGCCCTCGCCCGAGACCACCTTGTCGCCCGGCTGAAGGCGCTGCGGAGCGATGATGTAGCTCTGCTTGCCGTCCGGGTAGTTGATCAGCGCGATGAACGCCGTGCGGTTCGGATCGTACTCGATCCGCTCGACGGTCGCCGACACGCCCGGCTGCGACCGACGCTTGAAGTCGACGAGACGGAGCGAGCGCTTGTGACCGCCGCCGCGGAAGCGGACGGTGATCCGCCCGAGGTTGTTGCGGCCGCCCGAGGACGACTTGCCCTCGGTCAGCGCCTTCACCGGCTTGCCCTTGTAGAGCTCACGGCGGTCGACCAGCACGAGCTGGCGCAGGCTCGGCGTGACCGGTTTGAATGTCTTCAAGGCCATCGGCTTAAATCCCTACCCGGTCTATGTCAGAGGCCGGTCGTGACGTCGATCGTGTCACCTTCGGCGAGGGTCACGACCGCTTTCTTCACGTCCGAACGCTGTCCGCGCATGCCGCGGAAGATCTTCTTCTTGCCCTTGGTCACGAGGGTGTTCACCGCCGTGACCTTGACGTCGAACAGCTTCTCGACCGCTTCCTTGATCTGCGGCTTGGTGGCCTTCGGAGCGACCCGGAAGACGACCTTGTTCTGCTCGGTGAGGTTCGTCGCCTTCTCGGTGATGACCGGGGAGACGATGATGTCGTAGTGGCGCGGATCGGCACTCATTTGAAACGCTCCTCCAGCGCGTCGATCGCGGCGCGGGTCAGCACGAGCGTGTCGCGGCGCAGGATGTCGTAGACGTTGATGCCCTGCACGGGCAGCACGTCGATCATCGGGATGTTGCGGGCGGCGCGGCCGAAGTTCTCGTCGACCTCGGCGCCGCCGATGATCAGCGCGCTCGAGAGACCCATCTTGCCGAAGCGCTCGACGAGACCCTTGGTCTTGTGGTCCTCGATCTTGATGTCGTCGACGACGATGAGGGTCGAGGCCTTGGCCTTGGCCGACAGGGCGTGACGCAGGGCCAGGGCACGGACCTTCTTGGGAAGGTCGTGGCCGTGGTCGCGGACAACTGGGCCGAACGCACGGCCACCGCCGCGGAACTGCGGAGCCGAGGCTGCGCCGTGACGCGCGTTGCCGGTGCCCTTCTGCTTGTACAGCTTCTTGCGGGTCCGGTTCACGTCCGAGCGGTTCTGCACGGCGTGGGTGCCGGCACGACGCTTGGCGAGCTGCCAGCGCACCATGCGCTGGAGCAGGTCGGCGCGGGGCTCGAGGCCGAAGATGGCCTCGTCGAGCTCCACCGAGCCGGCGCCGGCGCCGTCGAGGGTGGTGATATCGAGCTTCATCACGCGTTCTCCTCGGCAGCGGGCGCCTCGGGGGCGGATTGCGGGGCAGCCGACGCGCCGTTCTCACGGAACTTGCCGGGCTGGGGAACTTCGGCCGGAAGCTTGCGCTTCACCGCGTCCCGGATCTGGATCCAGCCGCCGGCGACGCCGGGAACCGCACCCTCGACCAGGATTAGGCCGCGCTCGACGTCCGTGCGGACGACGCGCAGGTTCTGCGTGGTCACGCGGTCGACGCCCATGTGACCGGGCATCTTCTTGTTCTTGAAGGTCTTGCCCGGATCCTGACGCCCGCCGGTCGAACCGATCGAGCGGTGCGAGATTGACACGCCGTGGGTGGCGCGCAGACCGCCGAAGTTCCAGCGCTTGATGCCGCCGGCGAACCCCTTACCCGTGGTCGTGCCCGTCACGTCGACGAACTGGCCCGGGATGAAGTGATCGGCCGTGATCTCGGCGCCCACCGGGATCAGCGCATCCTCGGACACGCGGAACTCGGCGATCTTCTGCTTCGGCTCGACCTTGGCGACCGCGAAGCGGCCACGCTCGGCGGCCGAGACGTTCTTGACCTTCGCCTTGCCGACGCCGAGCTGGACGGCGACGTAGCCGTTCTTCTCGACGGTGCGGTGGGCGACCACCTGGCATTGTTCGATCTTGAGCACGGTGCAGGGAACGTGTTCCCCCGCTTCCGTGAAGATCCGGGTCATGCCGACCTTCTGTGCAATGACGCCTGAGCGCATAAGGTGTCTCCCTCGCGCGATGAAACGGTAAGCTCTAAACCCGGCGGGGCTTAGAGCTTGATCTCCACGTCCACGCCAGCGGCGAGGTCGAGCTTCATCAGCGCGTCCACGGTCTGGGGGGTCGGATCGACGATATCGAGCACGCGCTTGTGGGTGCGCATCTCGAACTGCTCGCGCGACTTCTTGTCGATGTGCGGCGAGCGGTTGACCGTGAACTTCTCGATATGGGTCGGCAGCGGGATCGGGCCGCGGATGGTCGCGCCGGTCCGCTTGGCGGTGGAGACGATCTCGCGGGTGGACGCATCCAGGATGCGATGATCGAACGCCTTCAGGCGGATGCGGATGTTTTGACCGTTCATGACCTAAACCTCGACGGAAACGTGTTGGGCGGGCGCGAGGGCCCTTCCCTCAATCGTCCCCTGACGGATGCTGTGTCCGGGCACCGGCCCATCGTCCCGGGAGACGAAGGGCCGATCTGTCTGACGACTACGCGTTGATGGCGGCGACGACGCCGGCGCCGACGGTTCGGCCGCCCTCGCGGATGGCGAAGCGCAGCTTCTCCTCCATGGCCACCGGCACGATCAGCGTGACGTCCATGGTCACGTTGTCGCCCGGCATCACCAT
>NZ_JAKSXU010000105.1:0-6241 GCF_022829325.1 Methylobacterium sp. J-092
CTCTCGCGCGCAAGCTCGGCGCGGGCGGCGGGCGTCCACATCGGGGTTCCTGGGTGAGCGTCAGACACTCTCCCAACGCCCGCGATGCTCGCCGCTCACCCAATAGCTAAGCTGTTCTGCCCATTATGAAACGGGGTCTTAGCGAATTAGCGGCGAGCGTAAGGCCAGCGTGGCGGCGAAGGCGCTCGACGTAGGGGGCGATAATGACGCCTGCCGCCTTGCACGGATCATCCAGGCGTCGCGATCGGCACGTGTAACGGCCAACTCCCGATGCACCTCCTCAAGCCGGGCATGCATCTCGCCGGCATCGACGGCGGTCTCGATCAGGAGTTCCTGCGCCTCCGCGAGGGCTGCGCGCAACTCGGCGATCTCGGTGGCGAGCGTCAGGATCAGGGCTGCCGTGTCGTCGCTCATCCTTCAGCAACCTGTCTGATCCACCGTGGAGGGCGCCGCATCCACGGCCAGCAGGTCGCCCGATCTGTTGCGGCGGTCCTGTTTGCCCCTTCAAGCAGGGCCGCCACCCCTTCGAGGCTTCGAACGGGCCATAAGCCGGCGTCGGCGGTTCTCGTTCCCCGCAGCACCGACCTTACGCAACCACTCGGCCCGAGGCGTCACAGGCGCGATGCAGGGAACTTGCCCGCATCAACCTGTCGTCGTGTGCGCCCTGTGCTGGGCTGCCTGTCGGCGGACCAAGCAATCGACGCCACAATCAACACATTGCCTTACCCGCCATCGGACTGCGTATCAGCGTTATTTCCGATGAGCCGAATGCCCAAACCGGTTCCCTTAGTGAGGTCGGTGGTCACTCCAGCCTCACTCAGAGCACGCTCGATCGCCTCAAGTGTCGCGTGGTGAGGATCGCGTGCGCCGCGTTCGAAATCCACGAGGGTACGCAGGCCGATCCTCGCGGCAGTAGCCAACTGCTCACGGCTCCAATCCAGCAAGGCGCGCGCCGCGCGACACTGCGCAGGAGTGATCATAGCAGCGAACAGGTCGCACTTTTCATGCGCATGATAATTGACATATATCGCGCAATACCGCACTAATGATGCGCATCTAACCACTTTCATGTGGACATGCAATGCCGATCATCGAGCCAGTCCGTTTACAAGTTTCTCTACGGACCAAAATTGCCGGGCAAAGGGCCCGTCTAAATGTCCCGCCACGCTCCTCAGGTCACACATGCAGACATCGCTCGCGCGATACGTGCGGGCCAGGACGACCATGATGGGTAGGGCGCTACACATCCCCGACGCATCGGAGATCACCGACGAGACGCCGCTGCGGCTCGATGTGGCCGCGGCACTCGCCTACCCGGGCGGCGGCATGACCGTTTCCGGCCTGCGCACGGAAAAGGCTCGCGGGCGGCTAGCCGTCGAGCGCGTCGCTGGCCGCGACTGGACGACCCTCGGCGCCATCGCGAGAATGAGAGAGCTATGCCGCGTCAACGCAAACCCGCCCGACTCTGGCTTCGACCTGAGCGGAAGCGGAGCGGCAAGGTCGCGTCACGAGCGGCCTGGCTCATCCTCGACGGAGGCAAGCAGTACCCCACAGGATGCTTTGAGGGCGATCTTGCAGCAGCCGAACGCGCACTCGCAGAGCACAACATCGCCAAGCATGCCCCGTCGCGGTCGCTTCGGGACCTCGAAGCAATCCCGGTCGCGGACGTGCTGATCTTGTACCTTGAGGCGCGGCGACGCGTGATCGAAGCGTCCGACCCCATCGGCTATCGCCGGCTGAAGGGACGGATCGGCCGGCTGAACGACTTCTTCGGTGGCAAACGCCTGTCCGATATCAAAGGGCCACTGTGCCGCGACTATGTCGTTGCCAGGAAACGGACCGGCGGCGCCCGGCGAGACCTAGAAGACCTTCGGGCGGCCATCGGGCATCACCAGACCGAAGGCTTGCATCGTGGGATCGTCAAAGTCCCGTTGCCAGAGAAAGGGGAGGGGAGAGACCGCTTCCTAACGAGAGAGGAGGCAGCCCGCCTGCTTTGGGTGTGCTGGCGCTACCGCGAGAAGCAAACCGTCCATCGGGGCGCGAACCTCGGCCAGGCAGTTCAGACCGACAAGCGCCCACTTCGGCACCTCGCGCGGTTTATCCTGCTCGGCCTCTATACCGGCACACCTGCCGGAGTGCTTGCTGCTGCTTCGTTCCACCGCGGTAAGGGCAGGGCCTATGTCGATCTCGATAAGGGGCTGTTTTACCGGCGAGCCGAGGGCAATCGCGTTACGAAGAAGAGGCAGCCCGTCGTGAAGCTGCCATCGCACCTCGTGGCGCACTTGCGCCGCTGGGCGGTGACGCTGCGCCGCGATGGAACGATAGCCCGAGTTCGCGGTCGAGTGGAACGGCAAGCCCGTTGCGTCGGTCAAGACGGCCTTCGCATCGGCGGTCCACCTCGCCGGCCTTAAGGAGGATGCTTGACCGCATGTCCTCCGGCACACCGCGGCGACTTGGCTGATGCAGCGCGGCGTCAGCATCTGGGAGGCGTCCGGCTTCCTCGGCATGACGCCTGACGTGTTGATCAACGTCTACGGTCACCACCACCCGGACTTTCAATCCGGCGCCGCGGGAGCCTTCAAAAACAGGGGCAAAAAGAGCGTTTCGTTGGGCAAATCGTTGGGCGACCGCCCCGGGGCATAAAACGATGCCTGCTTAAGTCGTTGTGATGATTGGTGGGCCCGGCAGGACTCGAACCTGCAACCAGACCGTTATGAGCGGTCGGCTCTAACCATTGAGCTACAGGCCCAAGCCGTTGTCCCAGCTTGCCTTTTAGGCATCTGAGCCGTCGCCGCCCAACGTGGGGCGGCAAGACGGCGACGGAAACCCTGCTCCTGCCTACCGCGAGCCAGTGCCGGCGACAAGCGGGGTGGGGGCTCGGACGACCGTGCCGTCGCTCCGATCGATCCGATCGCGTCTCGGCTCGCATGGCAACCAGGATGCTGGCGTGCGGCACAGGACGGGCGATCGGATACGAAGAAAATGCCCGGACGAGAGGCGGCCGAGCACCGAGCGTAGCTGCCCAATGCTACTCCGCGACGGCCGGTGCCGCCTCCGCGATCGCCACGCGCGGCACGAGCAGGGATGCCGACAGCGTCAGCAGCGCGGCGGCGAAGACCGTCCAGAAGGTGCCGTGCAGGGCGTGCTGCAGGCTGAGGCGGGCCGCCTCGCCGGCTGCGCCGAGACTCGCCGGGTCGTCGAGCAGGCGGCGCAGCTGGTCGGGATCCACCCCGGTCCCGCCGTCCGGATGGATCAGGCGATAGTTCAGCACGGCGCCGAGCGCGGTGGCGCCGAGCGTCGAGCCGAGGTTGCGCGCGAAGATGTTCGAGGCGGTGGCCGCCCCCCGCTGCCCCCAGGCGACGCTGTCCTGGATGATCACGATCGCCGCCGTCGACAGGAAGCCCATGCCGAGGCCCATCACGATCGACCCCGCCGCCGCCACGACCGGCGAGGTCTCCGGGCCCAAGGCCACGAAGGCCGTCGCGCCGATCGGCAGCAGGGCGGCGCCGAGCAGCAGGACCGGTCGCAGGCCGAAGCGGACGAAGCTGCGCGCCGCCGTCGTCGCGCCGATCGGCCAGCCGAGCACCATGAGGGTCAGGGTGAACCCGGCGACGAGCGGCGATTGCCGGAGCACGCCCTGCACGTACATCGGGAGAAAGGCGGTGAGCCCGATGATCGCCATGCCCGAGAGCAGCGTCGCGGCGTTGGCGGTGAGGATCGGGCGCTGCCCCCACAGCGAGAAATCCAGCATGGGGTCGGCGGCCCGCCGCTCCTGCAGCACGAACAGCGCGATCGCCGCCAGGAAGGTCAGGCCGGCGGCGACGGCGAGGGCCGGCGCGGCCGACGTCTCGGTCAGGGCGATCATCAGCGCCGCGATCGCCACCGTGAAGAGGGCCGCCCCGATCACGTCGATCCGGCGCGGCTTGCGCTCCACCTCCTCGCGCAGGAACAGCAGGAACAGGACGGCCGCGAGGACGCCGACCGGCAGGTTGATCCAGAAGATCCACGGCCAGCTCAGATGCCCGACGATCAGCCCGCCCGCAAGCGGCCCGGCCACCGACGAGACGCCCCAGACGCTCGCGAGGTAGCCCTGGACCCGTCCGCGCTCGCGGGCCGCGTAGAGGTCGCCGACCACGGTCATGCTCACGGGCTGGATCGCGCCGGCCCCGACGCCCTGCACGAGCCGGAACAGGATCAGCGAAGGCATCGACCAGGCGATGCCGCACAGCAGCGAGCCGACGAGGAACACCGCGATGCCGAACAGCAGCACCGGACGCCGGCCGTAGAGATCGGACAGCTTGCCGAACACCACGGTGGTCGCGGTCTGCGTCAGCAGGAAGGAGGCGAACACCCAGGCGTAGAGATGGAGGTCGCCGAGCTGGCCCGCGATCTGCGGCATCGCCGTCGAGACGATCGTCGCCTCGATCGCGATCATGAACATCGCCGCCATCACCGCGGCGAGGACCAGCGGGCGGCGCGTCGTCGGTGCG
This sequence comes from Methylobacterium sp. J-092, assembly GCF_022829325.1. NCBI lineage: Bacteria > Pseudomonadati > Pseudomonadota > Alphaproteobacteria > Hyphomicrobiales > Methylobacteriaceae > Methylobacterium > Methylobacterium sp. J-092. The sequence goes on from NZ_JAKSXU010000105.1 coordinate 4,491, forward strand.
TTCAGCATGCGCCGGCTTTAGGGCTCTTGCGCCGCCGGCGCCAGAGGACGGCGATCTGCTGGCCCGCGCCCGCGCCGGCAAAACTTTCTCGATCGCGCGACGTAGGGGGTGGGCGGAAGGACATCCGCCCATGCTGGCCTCAAGCCTGATCTGCCTCGTCGCCGGGACCGGCCTGGTCGCGGCGTCCCTGCTGATGCCCGCCTATCGCCTGCGACTGGAGGTCATCGGCGCGGGGCTGTTCATCGCCGGCCTCTGCCTGCTCGGCGCCGAGCTTCCCCTGTTGCGTTGAGGCCGGTTCCCGATCGCGGGTCGTGTCCCGCCGCCCTGTGGCTCGGTCGTCATGCCCCTCGGGTGCGGGACGGGTTTCCCATCGCCGCCCGGGCGGCACCGTCTCCACGGCATCTGGGGGGCGTCCGCCCCAGCACCACGCATCGGTCCGGGCGCCGCGATCCGCGCATGCCGGCCGGCGAGATCCGCCGCGCGGCCGGCTTCGAGAGGCACGCCGGAATCGGGCCGGATTTGATGAGCGGATGCACGATCCCTATCGGCGTCGTCGACCGATGAACCCCGCACGCACTTGATTCGAATGCCGACTCGGCCGACTGCGCCGGCAAGGGGACCGCAGGGCGCCGCCCACAGGTCTGCGCAGGAACGCTCGAACATGCCGAACACGTTTGGCCTCAACCGCACCCTCGGCGGCGCGATCGGCGCCATCGCGCTCGTGTCGGTCCTCGGCAGCGGCACGGTCCTGTTCACGCTGGACCGCCTGAACGAGGCGACCGAGGCCCGTCGCAAGGTGACGCTCGTGGCGCGCGGCCTCGACGCCTTTCGCGGCGCCATGCTCAACCAGGAAACGGGGCTGCGCGGGTACCTCATCACCGGACGCGACAGCAGCCTCGAGCCCTATCGGGCCGGCCGCCCGGCGCTCGATGAGACCATCGATCGGCTTCGGGCGCTGACGAGCGGCGAGGCCGAGACGTCGCGCCTGCTGGCCGATGCCGTCGCCGCCGCCCGCACCTGGCAGGCCGAGATCGGCGAGCCGGCCGTGCGCATGGCCGCCGACCCGACGCGACGGCCCGAGGCGGCGCGCGTCGAGGCCGAAGGCAATGGCAAGCAGCTGTTCGACACCCTGCGCGAAAAGCTCGCCGTCATCGAGACCAAGCAGGACGATGCCCGGAACGCGCTGAACGATCGCGTCGCGGAGGCGCAGCGGACCGCGTTCCTGACCCTGTGGGGCGCGGCCCTGATCACGCTCCTGATCTGCATCGGGATCGGGATCGCCATCAACCGCGTGATCGTCAGGCCGCTCGGGCGGGTGATGACCTTCGTCGAGCAGGTCGGTCAGGGCGACCTGTCCGGGACGCTCGGGGACGGCGGCCACAACGAGATCGGTCGCCTCGGGCGTACGCTGAACGGGATGGTCTCGGGGCTTGCGGATCTGGCCCGGACGAACCGTGCGGCGACGTCGGACCTGAACGCGGCGGCGGCCGAGATCCGCGCCTCGGCGCAGGAGCAGGCGGCCCCGGTGGAGGCGCAGCTCCCGGCCGTGCAGGAGACGACGGCGACGGTGGGCGAGATCACCCATTCGGGCGCGCAGATCACGAAGCGGGCCGTCGAGGCGATCGCCACCGCCCAGGCCACGGCCCCGGCCTCCCTCCAGGGCCTGCGCGCGGACGCCGACCCGGCGGTCTCGCAGGAGTGCACCCCGATCGAGCAGACCGGGAGCCCGTGGGGCAGGCCTTGCTGCGGGG